>CAZFRJ010000001.1:0-31348 GCA_964521355.1 uncultured Candidatus Bathyarchaeia archaeon
CAATACCATATGCAAGCTTGTCGACGAAGAACTGAGGCCTGTCCCCGTATCCCGCCGTTACCTGTTCAATCTTCTTCAAATCCTCCTCAAGCTTTAGCTGGGCCTGCTGCAGAGTCATGTTGTGTCTAAGCGCAACGCGTTCAAGTTCATTCTTGTTTTGCAGCATTAGCTTCAGATTCTCAAAATCAAGCAAGGCAAGCGGATGGACTTGGATGTGGGAATTTATGATGAATTCCAGCCGGGCAAGGCCGACCCCATCATTCGGCATCTGTCCTTGATCGAACGCTTTTTCCGGAATGCCCACGTTCATCATTATGGCTGTCTTTGTCCTCGGGAAATGTGACAGATCGGCCTCTTCGACTTCGAACTTGAGAAGACCCTCGTAGATTCTTCCTGCCCCCTCGCTGCAATCAACCGTAACATCAAGTCCGGACTTCAGCACTTCTGTGCCATGTTCAGTCCCTATGACGCAAGGTATCCCCAACTCACGGCTCACAATTGCTGCGTGGCATGTACGTCCTCCCTTGTTTGTTACGATTGCTGACGCTATCTTCATTATCGGTTCCCAATCGGGATCAGTCATTTCCGTTACGAGGGCTTCTCCTTTCTTGAATTTCGTTATGTCACGGGCGCTCTGTATGACATTAACCGGGCCTTGGCCTATCATCCTCCCTACAGGTTCACCCTCAATGAGGACATTGCCCTTTTCCTTTAGGACGTACGTTCTCAGTTTTGTCCGGTCCTTTACAGCATGAACGGTTTCGGGGCGAGCTTGCACGATGTAGAGTTTCCCAGTTCTTCCGTCTCGAGCCCACTCAATATCCATGGGCAAACCATAATGCTTCTCAATCTCGACTGTGTATCGGGCAAGTTGTTCTGCCTCTTCGTCTGTGATAACGTATTTGAGCTGCTGTTCTGCGGGTACCGTGGCCTGTGAGGTTCCTCCCTTCTCGTCGTAGACTAGTTTGATGGTCTTGCTTCCAGGCCTTTTGCTGATCAGTTTTCCAGTGGGTTTGAATACGTAGAATTGGTCGGGATTCACTTTTCCTTGCACGACATATTCGCCGAGGCCCCAGCTGCCAGTGATGTATACGACGTTCCTGAAACCTGACTCGGTATCTATGCTGAAAATAACTCCGCTGCTTGCTAGGTCGGAACGGACCATTTTTTGAACTGCAACAGAAATGAGTACGCTTGAATGGTCGAATCCTTTGTCAACTCGATAGCTGATGGCTCTGTTGGTAAAGAGGCTTGCCATACACTTCTTTGTTGCCTCTATTATGTTGTCAAGGCCTCGAACGTTCAGGTAGGTTTCCTGTTGACCGGCGAAGCTCGCGTCAGGGAGATCCTCTGCGGTCGCGCTGCTTCGAATGGCGCAGTCAGGATCTTCTTCACCGAGCTTCTCGCCGAGTTTCTGGTAGTATTCTGTGATTGCCTGTTGCAGCTCAGCTGGTAACTCAACTTTTTCGATGGCCTCTCTGATCGAGGCGCCTCTCTTTTGAAGCTCTGCCACATCATGTGTGTCCAAATTCTCAAGTTGCTTGTGTACGAAGTCAACTAGGCCAGCCTTCTCGATGGTGAGTTGGTAGGCGTATGCAGTTACAGCAAATCCGGGGGGTACAGGAACACGGGTTCGCCTAATCATTTCGCCTAGGCTCGCATTCTTTCCACCAACGAGCGGTACGTCTTGACGGCCTACTTCATCAAACCAGAGCACGAGTGGAGGATTTCTGGCGTGAGGCAAATTGAGATCGCCGTCCTAGTAGGAAGGACAGGTCATATTAAAGCCTCTCGTAGAGAGTTGAGGTGCATGAAAGAAACTAGTGTGGAGGTTTTTCGTTCTACCTAGGCCAGCTTCTCGACGACTATTTTGCATGGCGTTGGGAGTTTTCCGGCACCGATCGCGAGGGCCTTCTTTGCGTGTTCAACTGCATCCTTGTTTACGCATATTGAAAGAATTGGCTGATCCGCTCTTACTCTGGCGGCTCTGCCTGAAGGCTTTCCGAATGCTCTTCTCATTCCTTCCTGAAGTCTGTCGGCTCCAGCGGTGGCGATCATTCTATTCTCTCTGAGGATTATGTGTGGATAGACACAGAGGCTCAGTAGGTAGCCCGTTTCTCCTAGCTTGTCAGCAAGCGCTTTGTTCGCCGCGACGCGGGCCGCCTCCAATGCGTTGTGTCGAATCTGAACTGCATTTCCAGCTAAGAGCGAAACTTGGTGTTCGTAGGTCGTCTTGGAATCACCCATTATGAACCTGCTGATCTTCGGTGTCGGCGATCCGTGAATATACTCTCCTCTCGTGTAGGGTTGTCCTTTTGTGTATCTGTAGTTACGACCTTTCAATGAGATCGAATCCTGTGTAGGCTCAGCATACCGTTCATCGAGCGATATTTAAGCGTTCATCGATCTCGCAAGGTTAGCACCGCTTTTTCGCGTGACAGGCTCGACGTATGACCCCAATTAGAAGAAGAGCTTCTCTTTTGGACAGGACTCCTCGGGAGATTACATTTCTGAAAGCCCTTATGGCCAATCTTCGTCTGTGGCTCGGAGTCCCAACCAGATGTGTAAGCTTACCGAAGTAACCAACCAGCCTTCTTCTGGTCTGAGAGTCCATAGGCTGGATCGTTTTCTTCTGGTCAAATATGTGCCTATGCAACTCGTAAAGTATGATTGCGCAAGCGCTTGCCACATTCAGAGTTCTGTAGCCTTTGGTTGTCGGGATTGTTATGAGCGCATTGCATTGATCCAATTCCTCATTGGATAATCCTGTACTCTCTCTTCCGAACAGAAGACAGATTCTTTCTCCCTTGGATCTGATCTTGGCTGCATACTCTTCCGGAGAAAGAGTGACCCTGAGAACGTTTGATGGCCGCGAACTCGAAATAGCGGTGGTTCCAACTACTTCGGCGCAACCCTTGGATGCTTTCTTGATGGTTGTGACTATTTTAGATCTCTCAAGGATGTCTTCTGCGTGAGATGCATATGCCCTGGCCTGCCGACCAATTTGCGTTTTAGGATTGACGATCCATAGATCTGTGAATCCGAAGTTCTTCATGAGCCTCGCTATCGAACCTATGTTTCCCTCATGCTCAGGCTCAACCAGAACAACTCTAACCTGCATGGGACTTCATCTAGAACTTGAATAGGCTCTGATGCGTATGGATACAATTCGAGAGGTCTTCCAGCTCGTGTGTTGTCAGTTGGAAGACTCTCTTCTCAAGGAGTCCCCTAGATCTGACAAGACTTTCCAAAGATCTGTTCGCCGATGGGTCCATGGCGCGCTTCAGGACGCCTTTGAGGATTCTTTTCCTTTGGGAGAAGAGGTACCTGACCATTCGGTCTAGAAGATCTTCGTCAACATGAGTAGTTTCATGTCTTGGAACAATTCTGACAATGTAGGAGTCCACTCTCGGTACTGGGCGGAAGGCTCTTCTTGATATGAAGTCGAGAAGTTCCACATCTGCTTTATGTTGCACAGCGACTGTGAGTCTCCCATAGTTGGCCGACCCCGGTTCCGCAACAAGTCTCGATGCGAACTCCTTCTGAAAAGTCATCGTCATTGAATCGAAGTCTCTCCTTAGAAGAAGGAATATCAGCTTTGAAGAGATGTAGTAGGGCGGACTCGAGACAACCTTGTCAAAGGCTGGCAAAGAGATTTTCAATACGTCTCCCTCAACTATTTCGACATTGCCCTTGCCGTGGAATTTTCGTCGGAGCAGATTCGCCAGCGCCGGGTCCTTCTCTATGGCGATGACCTTACTTGCGTATTGTTGAAGGACCGTTGTGAGATTTCCAGTGCCGGCTCCTACTTCGAGGATTGTTTCTCCTTGCTGCACCACAGCATAGTCAACGATTTTCTGAAGGAATGCTGGGTCGACTAGGAAATGTTGACCCAACCGTCTAATACTATGAATTCTGCTGTCATCTCTTGCCGGCATAGTGCTTTAGACAGCCCTCGTGAAGAGTCTGTACTTTGATTCTTCGCTCAATTCTTCGATCACTCTCTTTGCGATAGTCTTCACTGGGTAGGAGAGGCCAGCTCTCTTCTGGATGTCTGCGAAGCTCTCAAAGATTTTCTTTTCGCGCTGGTTGACTATTTGCCACATGGATTTCTTGCCTATCCCGGGGAGTATCTCCAACGCATGCATTCTCGGCGTGACCGCTTGGGCCTTATTGAAGAAGTCTACAAATCTCTTCTCTTGGCTTTGGACTAGTTTCTCTAAAACTACTGGTAGCTCTGCCTTCGCTGATGCAGTCAGCTCATCGTAGCTGATTCTGCCTATTATGCGATCTACTTTTTCTCTTCTTTCTTTTCCCACGTAGATTCTTTCTTGAGTCTCGACAGTGCACCCGAGCTTGAGTTCCGCCTCAAGTAGTGTGAAGTAGTCTTCACCTAGGACTTGGACTGTGGGGGCTGCTACGTGTCTAAGTCTGTCTGGCGATGACCTACCGGTTGGCAAAAAATCCAGCACGTAGGCATATTCCTCATAGAGCCGTTTCGGTACTTCGATGCTCGCCTCTCTCTCGGGTGGTCTGTCTGTTTGAGTCAAGAATGGGATCCCTGCCTCAGGTCCAGCTAGCTACTCTTTCTCGACGTAGGCTCGCGTAGAAGTTCCTACCGAAGGGAGAGACCTCATTTGCACCAGAACCGTCTCAAAGAGGACTCGGAATTTCATTTTATAAACCTTCTCTAGAGATTGGGCTCAGTTGCGATGATGCTCATAGCCCTGACTCACATGATCTGTGTATTGCTCTCCACCGACTACATCGAAATGATGCTAGACGAAAGCGACGGGAATAGTCTACTCTTCCTCAGCATTGCGATTCTTATGATCTGGATCAGAGTCACACGCTGCTAGGATAAGTGGCATCCCTTTTTCCGAAGACAGTCTAGCTCTCGCGGGCTGCCTGAGATACCAATCTCAGTATCTCGTCAAGTTGATCTGTTGCGATTACCTTGCCCTTGGTCGTAAGTATCGTTCGGAGCTCCTCCCTAGTCCTAGGCATGCAATTTACCACCTGGATAGCTTCGGCTTGGCTTAGCTTGCCCTTCTCCGTGAGTTCCTTCATGAGTCTTTCAGCTTTCGCAGGGGTTGCCTTACTGAACTTCGTTGTAAAGGCCAGGGTTCGTCGTTGGAATTCTCCTAACTCCTCTTCCTTCAATCTCTCAAGTATGCGCTTTGCTTCTATGATCGTGATGTCTTTTTGATCAAGCATCCTTCTCGGCATGTCTCTCATCTTCCTCGACGTTCCAAATGCTCAGGTCTGACAAGGATCATGGCAGGTCTACCTCCTGCGGAGACGTTTACGGCGTAGCTTCTTCCTCTTTTTCCAGCTACGACTCCTATCTTTCCGTAGAATCGTCTGTGTGGCATGCCTTTGTGTATGCTAGGATCAGTTTTTATGCAAACCTTGTCTCCCACGCTGTACGCCTGCAGTAGCTTACCTATGCTTATCTTGCCTCTTCTTCTGTGGTCTTTCCTGAAGAGGGCTCTGGTCTTGGAACGATATCCCTTCGATCTCTTGCCCATGAGCTTCACCAAGCATCAGTTGGGCGCACGTTTCAGTCGCCTTTCATATACACTTTTCCCTAGGATTTCATCTGAAAGAACCCTTTCCTGAGCATCATGGGTTGCCGGCGTCGCATCATCTTCATCATCTTCTTCATATTCGAGTATTGATTGACTAGTTCTTTGACCTCCTTCTCACTTCTTCCGGATCCTCTGGCAATTCGTCTAGCTCTTGACGAGTCGATAACCTTGGGTTCTTGAACTTCTTCCTGCGTCATCGACTGTATAATTACTCTCCAAGCGTCTAGCTTTTGCTCGGCTGTGTCCATTGCCTCATCAGGTATGTTGAAGCTACCTGGGAGCATTCTGAATACTTTCTTGAGTGGCCCCATTTTTCTTAGGGCTTCCATCTGTTCATACATGTCTTTCAACGAGAATCTGCCTTCCAAGAAGACTTTGGCCTTTTCCTCGGAGACACCCGTCTCGGCCTCTCTTACCTTCTCCACTAGGCCCTTGATGTCCCCCATTCCTAGAAGTCTGCCGACAAAGGTGGATGGGACGAATTCCTCTAGATCGTCAACCTTCTCTCCTGCTCCTATGAACTTGATTTTCACTCTAGTGGCTGCGACGGCTGAGAGTGCGCCTCCTCCTCGGGCTGAGCCATCAAGCTTTGTGACGAGTATCGAGCCGATGTTTGTGGCTTCCGCGAATGCTGTAGCCTGAGCTGTGGCCTGCTGTCCAATAGTACCGTCAATTGTGAGCACAATCTCGTCTGGGCGTATTGCTTCTGCAAGTTCCTTCATCTCCTTCATGAGGTCTTTCTCGTTTCTATGTCGTCCGGCCGTGTCGACAATTGCAATGTTGCACTTTTCTCTCTCAAGGTGCGCCAATCCACTCTTAGCCACCTTCCATGATGCTTTTTCGGAAGGGTCTCCGTACGCTGGCACGCCTATCCTATCTGCAAGTTGTTTGATTTGCTCAAAGGCTCCTGGCCTGAAAGTGTCGGCACAGATCAGACCGGGCTTAAGTCCTCTTTTTTGGTAGAATCTAGCAATCTTGACTGCGCTGGTGGTTTTGCCGGAACCTTGAATTCCAACCAACATTATGAGAAAGATTTTTCCGGGCTGGATCATTGTTCCTGAGGGTTCTTCGCCTAGGAATCTGGTGAGTTCCTCGTATAGGACCTTGATCACATGTTCTCTTCTTGAGACTCCTGGCGGGAGACTTTCGCTGATGGCTCTCTGCTGTATATTTGACGATAGCTGGAGAACCAAATCGACATTTACGTCACCTTGAAGCAATGCCCTCTGAAGATCTCTGACCAGATCTTTTACTGCAGCCTCATCAACTAACGGAAGCCTCAGTAGTCTTCTTATGGCTTCGTTTAGAGACTTGCCGATATTCTCGAGGGCGCTCAGTTCTGAGTCTCCGCCTTGTGTCGATCGGATTTTCTTGATATGTTCAACATCATTACTTCTTCTCTTAAACATTAGCTGCATGAATACAACAAGTCTTTTCTGAACCGGTATTGAGCGAAGCTGAGAGAAGAGACTTGGAATCCATCACTGTTGTTGAAAGGAAAGGAATGCCCCAAGGCCTCACCCTCATCAATGGTCTTCCAGACGTAGGCCTAGTTGGGGTTCTGGCGGTGTCGCATCTGGTTTCCTCTCTCAAGATGGAGGAAGCCGGATCAATTGAGTCAGAACTCCTTCCGCCCCTAGTCGTTCTTCATAGAGGTCTGCCGAAGTCTCCAATACGGATCTTCTTCAAGGAGCCGCTTGCTGCAATAGTTTCTGAAACAGCTGTACCGTCGGAAGCAGTCTACAGTCTTGCTGACGCTATTGTGAAATGGGCAGGCTCAAAGAAGGCCAAGATAGTCATTTCGGTCGGAGGGATGGCTGTTCAGAATCGTCAGAATATTGAGAAGCCCAAGGTTTTCGCAGCGTTAACCGATGAGAGCCTGATCGAGATGCTTGGAGATTCCGCTGAAGTTCTCCAAGAGGGATACATGGTTGGGCCATACGCTCTGATCCTCAAGAAATGCCTCGATTCCAAGATAAGCGGAGTCACCCTACTCGCCCAATCATTCTATAACTATCCGGATCCGGAGGCTGCAGCGGCTGCACTTGGATCCTTAGAGAAGATTACAGGCATTGCATTAGATGTTTCTGAACTCCTACAGAAAGGAGAGGAGATCCGCTTAAAGGCAAAGGACATTATGAGGCGTACGCAAGAAGAAATGTCTAAGATGAGTAAGTCGCACGAGTATGAGGTCCCTCCGCTCTATGGATAGGTGACCGTGCAAATGCTCAAACCGAGAAGGCGTCGATCCTCCGGCATTGTAAATGACTTGGGAAGACATGCAAGGAAACTGAAGGATGAAACCTTCAGGTCTGGTTGGGATGAGGCTGCGTGCTCTATTGAGCCTTTATCAAATATTGCAGTCGGCGCAGAGGAGATTACAGTTACAGTGGATCTGCCTCTTGTAGACGACAAGCAGGTCAGAGTTCAAATTCATGGCGAAGATACTGTTGAGGTCTACGCCAAGACGAAGCGGACAGTTAGATTTGATGACCTAGGTATCAAACATAGAAGGGGAGAGTTCACATGCTATCGTGCCCTGATAGAGCTTCCCGAACCCGTGGATGATACTAGAGTCATTCATCATTTGAAACGTGGAATTCTGGAGATACGCCTTCTGAAGTTGCGACAGGAATAGATGCGACTATAGCTACTCTCCGACTTTTGACACGCGTTCGAGTGCTGAAGCGACTATTAGCGGAAAGCATATGATAACATCGCCTATGACAGTTACACACTTGGCTCCTTGTCGGATCTTGCCCCAGCTTATGGCCTCCTCCAAATATGCACCGCTGAGGCTGCCTGCCTCTGGCCGGTCCATCGTGACTTGGATCGCCAGATCAACTCCCTCTCTCAAGATATTAGCCATCAAAACATGATGCTTGGGGCTACCTCCTCCCAAGATTATTGCTGCAGATTTCTTCGCCTCCAGTCCTAGCTGCATCAGTCGCTTCAAGTCTTGGAGCGGGTCAATGGCGAGGGGCTTCGTCTGGCCATAAGTCCAAAGGTTCAGTCCAACCATCGAGTCAAGAAATCCCGGCGAGAAGATAGGAACATTCCGGTTTCTGCACTTCGTCAATATCGATGAGGGGTCGTCCAGTTTGGCTGCGATCTGACTGAAGAGATCTTGGAGGGTCAGATGTCGTCTTTTGTCTTCCGGGAACTCATCTAAGGCTTGAAAGACGAGTCTCTCCAAGGCCTCGAACGCTTGTAGCTGGACGTAGATATCTCCGATCCTTCCGACCCCGTCCCTACGGAGCTGTGGATCGTCAGCAGAGAGAGATCCAATAAAATGTCGATACCCCAATGCCTCTATGATGTCGTGTACAATGTTGGCTCCTGTGGTTACGATGGCGTCGACGAATCCTCGATCAACAAGATCTGCAAGGATTTGCCGTAATCCTCCCGCAACGAGTGGCCCGGCCAAAGACAGAAATACAGTGTGCTCTGTGTCAGAGAACATTTCGGTCAGTATTCTAGCGGCCTGCCCGATTCTTCCAGCTCCAAGGATTCCACAGGCATCCATCTGCTGGACGAGCTGGTTCACTGTCATGTGCGGTTGGACTCGCATCTGCTCTACAGTTTTCATATTGCCCACTAATCCATACTTCTTGGACAGTTAGATGAGGTGCTATAAGTCTAAGACTTTATTCTAACGATCTTGTTTCTGCCGAGCATCCGCCAGAACTCGACTTCTTGGCCAGGAGCGATTTTTGCTCCTAGCTCTTCCTCACTGGGAAGAGGTGTGTCAAACATCTCATAGGTTTCCACATCCATTAGCTGGATGGTATCTCCCGTCTGTGAGATCACCTGCGCTGTCTTCTTCTCTATGATTGGAACGTCAAGCTTTCCATCGACAGGGCTGATCACCGTTTTCTTGTTATTCGTGAAGACTCCTATCGCAACGATTCTTGCCTTTGCCGCTCCATGTTTTCCCGGCTTGCTCTTCTCATACTCCACTATCTTGCAGGGCTCATCATCTATGACGACGTATTGACCGATCTTGATCGAGCCCACATCTACTGGTCTACTCAACCTCTTCACCGGCCCGATCACTCTAGGCATCGAATCAAATCTAAAAAGGCTTGCCACCATACGAGACAGCGAGCGAACCCACTGCAGGTTTATAACAAAACGAACTGATAGTAAGGGCTGGTGCTGCGTCATTGATCAAGAGAATCGGCGTGGTTTCGAGGCTCGACGATAGTGAAGCTTTGGAGACTGCAGCCGATCTCTTCAAGTTCATACTTGGCAAGCGCCTTGTTGGAATACCTGAAGAAGAGTTCGCAAGACTGAAACGCCTTGGCGGTGGAAAGCCTCTCTCCGAAATGAAGGCCGACCTGATAGTCACGGTTGGGGGTGACGGAACGGTTCTGAAGACTTCCATGCTCATTCCTGAAGCTGACACGCCGATCCTAGCAGTAAATATGGGAAGGCGAGGATATCTGACTGAAGTGTTGCCTGAACAGGGAAGGGAAGCCATCAGCGATTGCCTGAAAGGAAGAGTCAGACTGGAGGAACACATGAAGCTCTCCGTGGTTCACGGTAGTGGCGCTAGCATCGACGGCCTGAATGAGGCGTTATTCGTGCCCGCTCTTCCCCACAAGATGATAGCTCTCAACATAAAGGTTGGAGGACACGACCTTGTCGATTGTCGTGCTGACGGATTGATTGTAGCTACGCCCACCGGCTCTACGGCGCATGCCTTCTCGGCCGGAGGACCTGTATTGGACCCCTCACTAGAAGCATTCGTGTTGGTGTTCATTTGCCCCGTAGACCCAGTCCACCCTGTGGTTGTTCCAGCGAGGAAAGAGATCTCGATCAAGTTGAGCAATGCAACCTCCCGAGCTTCCGTTATCGTTGATGGAAGACATCGCCAAGACCTTGCGCCGGGGAAATCGATTTTGATAAAGAAATCGAAGCGTAAGGCGGTATTCGTCCGGTTTGACCGGCCAAGGATCAAGAGAAGCTTGGTACGCTTTCCAGCTGTGGAGATAGGAAGAAGTGAGAGTGCTGGTCCTTGATACTTCAGCATTCCTTATGGGTTTCAATCCTCTTTCGGTAGCTCTCAAGGTATTTACGGTACCTGCAGTCGAGCAGGAACTCTCTGCGACGAGCATGGCTATGGTCCGTTTTTCTACGGCACGTGACTCAGGCAGGCTTGATGTGAGAAGGCCTACCGATTCCTCCCGGTCACGCGTCAAGGAGGAGTCATTGAAGTTGGGAGAACAGCTGGTGCTCTCGCAGGCTGATTCTGAGATTCTGGCGTTGGCACTTGATCTCAAGGATTGCGGTCTAGAACCGGTCATAGTGAGCGACGACTATGCAGTTCAGAACATTGCAGAGACGCTTTCCGTTGCATATGCTTCGCTTGCAACCTTCGGGATATCATATGAGTTCAACTGGATTTCCTATTGTCCCGCTTGTTTCAGGCGCTATCCTCAGACTCCTACCTGCACTGAGTGCCCGGTTTGTGGAACCACGCTGAAGAGGAAGGTTTTAAGAAAGCTTGAGGCAAAGAAGAAGCTCTAGGAGATTTGTTTGCGGTCACTTACCCAACTGATCAAGAAGGCGCAAGAACTCAAGTCGAGAGGGCTTACCACTCAAGAGATTTCCGAGGAGTTGAAGGTTCAAGCTGACACAGTTGTCTGGCTTCTTCTTCGCGGAAAGGAGCGACTAAGAAGGCCAGTGCCGATCGACCTTTTCGTTGACTGGAGTCACATAGGGTCAAACGCTCGTCGTCTCTCTCTCGCGGGCTGGGCACTGGCCGATTTGGCCCGAGAATCGATCAAGAACGAAGAATTTGAGGCGCCTGATGCTGTCGTCGCAATTGAAGGAAGCGGCATGGTTCTAGGAATGGCTGTGGCAGAACAGCTTGAGAAGCCCTTTGCCGTAGTTAGGCCTCAACGCATTGCCGATAGGAAGCTGTCGGGAGCAATCAATCCATCGTTTGCGTCCATCGACAACAAGAAAGTGTTGGTGGTTGATGCGGTGCTTATGGAGGGTGAAACAGTCAAGGCTGCAGTTCAGACTGCTCGAAGTGTCAGAGCAAAACCTACTGGCATAGTCGTGCTCATAAACAAGAGCAATCAAGACACCATAGACGGGGTTCCATTGAGAGCGTTAATCCAGCTACTCAGCATGGCAAGGAGTTAATCTCTCTTCGTGAGCTTCGCCACAAAGTAGCCTGAGTCATGGAGCTGGGGATGGAATCTTTGGGTGAGCCTCCCTTCTGGCAGTGGAGTATCAAACCCTGGTGAGCCAAGCATCAAGTCCTGCTTCTCCACCTCTAGCCCGCACTCGTCAACGGCAAACCTGACGTTTTCCTCACATTCAGGCAAAGTCATAGTGCAGACACTGTAGACCAGGGTTCCTCTTGGACGAAGTATCTTGGAAGCGGTTTTCAGAAATTGCCTCTGATATCGAGAGAGTGCTAGGATTTCCTCCTGTGAAGTGTATTCATATGTCTTAGGCGTGACTCCCAAGGCAGAGCACGGCGGATCCACCAAGCATCTGTCAGCAACAAGTTCCGGAAAGTCCATATCCAGATATCTCGCATCATGGGTGATCAGCCCCACTCCATGACAACCGAGCCGCTGAAGGTTCTCCCTAGTGAGAGCAATCTTCCTTTCGTTCCGGTCGACCCCGATCGTTCTTGCAAGTCCTTTCGTGATCTGGCAAATATGCGAGAGCTTGCCTCCTGGCGCACAAGTGAGATCAACTATCGTCTCACCGGGCTGTGGGTCTAAGACTCTGGTTGTCAGAATTGCTGGCAAAGACTGAGGATACACAAGGCCCTGCTCGTACTCTGGCATTTCTCTGAGGCTTGGAACTCTGAATAGGGGAAAGACAACCTCAATGGCAAGTCCTCGTCGAAGGGTCAATATGCTGTTTTCGCTCATTTGGGCGATGCCGGCGCCCACGATCTGGCCTTGATCATCACTGATCGAAACTTTGTCGCCTTTCCTCAAGCCCTGACATTTTCTAATGCCCGGGGCGTAGACATGTGCGCCCTGCAAGACCGACTCGGCTGTGAATTTGTCTACGACGATCTTCTTAGCGAAATCCTGAGTAGATCTTGAGGTTTCAACTTCAAAGTAGAGTGCCTCATCAATGAGCGGATGCTTATGTACCTGCAGACCTCTCGTCTCAAACTGCTTTGCAATGTGATCTCCAGTCGTCTTCAGAGTGTTCACTCGAAAATAGTAGTGCCGTCCCGGCCGTTTTAGCGATTGGATCACTTTGACAAGATCGTCGCCGTAGACTCTTTCCAGTTCTGAGAGTGTGTCCAATGAAAAATGGAATCTTTTCGCCAGCGCCTCCAACGGGGGCATTCCTGCGCTCTCGTTACTCGCTGATTCCAATCGAGATTAGAGTCGTAAGATTTCCACTCGTCTGCTTTCAGTATCCACTGTGGCGATTGTGGATTCTCCGCTGAGGTATCCGCAGACCTCACCGGGGTTGATAATGAGAGTTCCGCCTGAGATATACGATTTTGCTTCATGAGTATGCCCGCAAACAATTAGATGATAGTACTGGCTTCTAATCAGAGAGTTGAGTAAGTCGAGTTCACTTCCGTGGGTCAAGGCAACTCTCAATCCGTCCGCTTCAACTTCTGCGAAGTTTCCACGAACCTCCTTTCCGATTTCAGCGAACCTCTTTCTCAAGACTTCCTTTTCAGCATCATTGTTTCCATAGATCGCTATCATTGACGCTTTTAGGTCGCTGAAGGATCTTGGAACAAAAGGGCTTATGATGTCTCCGGCGTGGAGAACGAGTGATACCTTGGCCCGATTTAATACTTCGACTGCCCTTCTGATCATGGGTAAGTTGTCATGTGTGTCCGATATCGCTCCGATGAGCAAGCCATTCACCGCTACCCAGATGCCTCGTCGGAGCTATATTGAGGTGTCGCAGACGCTACTTGCTGTTGATTCGAATGAGATCTTCTATGATCTCTGCGGCCAAGCGTTGTGCGGCTCTTGACGCTTCGTGGCTGAGGCCTCTAGTGAAATCTGTTCTTGGCTCTATTTCGACTCCGTATATCTTCACTCTCTTCGGCATACTCCTCGATGCGAAGCGCCTTCCGAGCTGATAGGCTGAGGCGAAGTTGAAGCGATGAGGCGCAGTAAAGTGCACCGTGTTCTCGAGCTGTTCCGGCTTAAGCCTTCGTATGGTTCCGACCTGACCTCTTGTCGCCACTGCGTCGATTATTATCGCCCTATCGTACCCCATCATTTCCTCAATGAGTTCAATGCCACCTGCACTGACTTCTTTGATGTCGACGTTGGGGGTATGCGGCAGCTCTCTCCTCACCAACTCGGCTACGTGGTTTCCCACGCCGTCGTCGCCTAGAAGAGTATTGCCAACACCGATGACGACAGTCTTCAGAGGCGCCTCATCCTCTTGATCAGCTTCTTCTCCGGGCTGTAGATGTCTATCTCAAGTGGCATCTTTCCCGGCAAGGTGTGTGTCGCGCATGCTAGACATGGGTCATAGGCCCTGAAGGCCATCTCGACCATGTTCAGAACTTCGCCGTCGGCCTTCCCTTTTCTGATCAGGCTTTGGGCTGCTCTCTTGACGGACATGCATATCCCGGCGTGGTTATGCGTTGTTGCGACTATCAGGTTGACTGCTTGCATAATTCCCTCTGGATCAGTCCTGTAATGGTGAATCAACGTTCCTCTGGGCGCCTCAATTGCCCCAACGCCTTCTTTCGGGGTCGCAGTTGGGATGGTTCTCACTTTGTCGCTTCTCACGTCAGGATCCTGAGCCAGCTCCAACAGCCTCTCACTTGCATAGAGCGTCTCGATGACTCTGGCCCAATGATATGCCAGAGTCTCGTGAGCAGGTCTTCTCAGAATCTCGAACATCTTCTCATAGGCGGCCTGAGCCAACGGAGTTGCGATTCCGTCTGCAACATTGAAGCGGGCTAGGGGGCCGACTCTGTAGACGCCGCTGTCCTTTCCTTCAGTCAGACCTTTCCAACCAACATTCTTGAGGTATGGAAACTTGAGGTAGGTCCATGACTCCACATGCTCCGAGAGATGTTTGAGGTATTCTCTCGGTTCGAATAAGGCAAACTGGCCTCCCTCCGGATCGATTATCCTTAATCGTCCGTCGTATAGGTTCATCTTTCCATGGTCGTCCACCATACCCATGTAGAATGTTCGAAGCCTATACGAGTCATCTGTGACCAAATCGAAGTGCTTCTTATTCTTCAAGACTGTGTCTTCGAAGATATCGACTGTGAACTTCGAGTGATCCAAAAGGAATTTGGCCATCTCCTGTATCTTTCCGCAGTCACTCTCGGAAAGCGGCCTTGAGACTCCTCCTGGAACTGCGAAAACCGGGTGAATGGCTCTGCCGCCCACTATTTCCTCTATTTCATGCGCATATCTCAGCGCTTTGAGGACATTGCGGCCTGCCTCCACACTTACCTTCTTCAGGACTCCTGCTATGTTTCTCTCCGACGGCGGTGCTCCCGGTCCTACGATGAAGTCTGGTCCTCCCAGTGCATAGAAGTGGGTTGAATGGTCGTGGACGAAGAATGCGCAGTAGCCCAGTTCCCTTATCTTCTTCGCGGCTTCCGGAGGATCAACACTGTAGACCGCGTCCGCTGCCTTCGCTGAGGCAAGATGGTGGTTCCAAGGGCAGACACCACAGATCCTCGTGGTGATATTTGGCATTTCTTCGACTGGTCTTCCCTCACAGAACTTCTCAAATCCTCTGAGTTCCACAGTCTGGAAATATGCCTCGTCGACATCGCCTTTCTTGTCCAGGAGTATGTGGATCTTGGCGTGTCCCTCAAGTCTCGTGATAGGGTCAATCTTGATTAGTTTGGTCTTCTGCATGTTAGTCACTTCTTCAGAGCTTTCCGGTTGAGAATTGATGATGGAAGTGTGAACATGTAGAACGTTCCCACCGGATCTTCGATCTCGTCGATGAGCGTTTTGACCTGTTCTTCACTCATCTGTTCCTCTCCTTCTAGGCCTAGTACTGAGCCGA
The DNA here is from genome assembly GCA_964521355.1 of uncultured Candidatus Bathyarchaeia archaeon. Classification (GTDB taxonomy): domain Archaea; phylum Thermoproteota; class Bathyarchaeia; order 40CM-2-53-6; family JALHTG01; genus JALHTG01. The sequence continues at coordinate 15,600 of CAZFRJ010000001.1, forward strand.
GTGAAGCGATCATCTTGGCGCCTTGATCAATGGCTTTAGAGGTGGGTCCCATGCAGCCTCGGCAGGGCATGTTTACAGTGATGCATTTGGCTCCGCATCCCATCCTTGTCGCCGGCCCTAAGCAGATTATTCCTTGATCCAAGAAGCATTTTTCTTGGTCGGGGATAGTATTGGAGATCCTGTGGATTTTCGGGATCTTCTTCTCTTGTCGCTTTCTTTGACATTCGTCGCATAGGATTCTGTTCGGAGCAAGCGTCGCCCCTTTCTGTGGCAGTTTTCCTTCTAGAATTGCTTCAACCGCTTTGTCGACTAGAGCTGTTTCTGGGGGGCATCCCGGGAGGAAGTAGTCTACATCAACGTAGTCATGGAGACATTGGACTGTGTCGAACTTTCTTGGAAGGTGAAGCGAATAATCGCTAACAGTTGTTTCTGGAATTGGTTCCTTGGAGTCCGGGTTATCCGAGCTAGGTGTCTCCTTATAGACAGTTGCCAGTAACTGTTTGGTTGTCGTAAGGTTCGCAAGGCCCGGTACGCCGCCATGGCAGGCGCAGGCGCCAAATGCAATCACGGTCTTTGCCTTTTTTCTCAGTAGTTGAGCTATCTCCTTGTTTTCTTCGTTGGCGATTGAGCCATGGTAGAGGCAGAGGTCGATGCTGCCGTCTGGGAGTTGCTGAAGTTCTTCAAGCTTCTGATCGGAAGCTGTAGGCCAGAATACGATCTCGAAAGCCTTGAGTAGATCTGTCAGTTTCTCAGCTAAGTCGACTATGGCCATGTCACAGCCGGAGCATGTTGCACCTAGGCCGATAGCCAATTTGAGTTTCGTTTGGCTCATTGTTTTCAACTCGCTTTGAGGGGGTTCGGGCCTAGGGCTCGAATCTGCTCTGTGAATTCGTTTACGACTCTGGCGAACTTGTCCGCCTCTGAAGCAGAGATCCATTCGAGCCTTACGCGTTCTCGCTCTATGCCTAGTTGATCGAGAAGTTTGAGGAGCAGATAGTATCTTCTCCGCGCCTTGAGATTTCCGGTCAGATAGTGGCAGTCGCTTGGGGGATGGCATCCCGCTATGAGCACCCCGTCTGCGCCGTTCTTGAGCGCAGTCAATATGAAGCGGGGGTCAACTCGTCCACTACACATTACGCGTATGATTCTCAGGTTGGGGGAATACTGAATTCTGCTTGTCCCTGCTAGATCGGCTCCAGCGTAGGAGCACCAATTGCAGAGGAAACCGAGTATGTAGGGCTCGAATCTACTTGCCATATCGCTCACTTTGCAGTCGCGTGTTCAATCTGGGTCATAACTTGCTCATCGGTGAAATGATTCATCCTGATGGCGCCTGCTGGACAGGCAGAAGCGCACGCTCCACATCCCTTGCAGAGCGCTTCGTTGATTCTTGCCCTCTTGTCTTCAATTGAGATCGCTTGGTAGGGGCATAGAAGAACGCAGATCCCGCAGCCCCCGCATATGGAGTCGTCGACCGTGGCGTAGTAGGGCTCGACTACGTACACTCCTGGCGCCATAAGCGACGCGGCTCCTGATGCGGCAGCTTTTGCTTGTGCAACTGCGTCAGGAATGTCCTTCGGGCCAGCCGCAGTTCCTGCGATGAGTACGCCCTCGACTACCGTGTCGACTGGTCTCAGTTTCGGGTGGGCTTCTAGGAAGAATCCGTCAGGCCCGGTCGGTATCTTGAGGACTCTTCGGATCTCCTTTGTGTCTACGCTTGGAATGATCCCGACTGACAGAACGACGAGATCCGCTTCTATCTCTAATGGGTTTCCTGAAAGGGTGTCCTCTGCCCTTACGACGAGGTTTTGAGTTTTTGGCTCTTCGAGTATTTCAGCTACTCTTCCCCTTGTAAACAGGACTCCGTAATCCTTTGCGGTCCTTTCGTAGAATTCCTCGAAGCCTTTGCCGAAGGCTCGTATGTCTATGTAGAATACTCGAACATCGATCTCAGGATGTTTCTCCTTTAGCTGTCTGGCCTGCTTCACTGCGTACATGCAACAGACTCTTGAGCAGTAGAGATTGGTTCTCTCATTTCTGGAGCCAACACATTGAGCATAGACGACTCTTCTTGGCTCTTTGAGATCTGAAGGCCTTAGCACTTTGCCTGCTGTGGGCCCTGAGGCGTTGAGCATTCGCTCCACCTCGAGCGAAGTCACAACATTTTGGAAGACGCCGTAGTTGTATTCCTGGTCGCTCAAGGGATTGTACGGGTCGTACCCTGTGGCAACAACTATGGTGTCAACATCAAGCTCAATCTCTTTGGGTGCTTGATCGTAGTCTATTGCTTCGGGTTCGCAGACATCTTTGCATTTTCCGCAGGCTAATGGCGTCAGACCGAGGCAGTTTACTTCGTCTAGAACATAAGACGGTGGAACCGCCTGAGGAAACGGAATATAGATTGCCTTTCTCCAGCTTAAGTAGGCGTTGAACTCATCTGGGATTTCGACGGGGCAGATTTTCGTGCATTCATCGCATGCTGTGCATTTCTTCTCATCGACGTACTTGGGTTTCTGCAGTACCTTGACCTTGAAGTTTCCTATGAATCCTTGAACATCCTTTACCTCGGCGTAGGTGAAGAGTTTCACATTTGGGTGGCGTGATACGGAAACCATTTTGGGAGTTAGAATGCAAGACGAGCAGTCCATTGTCGGAAAAGTCTTGTCGAGTTGTGCCATTCTTCCTCCTATTGTAGGAGATTTCTCGACTAGGTAGACCGTGAAGCCTGAGTTTGCCAAATCAAGTGCTGCCGATATGCCTGATATTCCTCCACCTATGACCAAGGCGTTCCTTCCGACTTTGACCTCTTTCGGTTTAAGTTCCTCTAGCATCGATGCTCTTGCGACCGTCATCCTCAATATGTCTTTGGCGAGCAGCAACGCTTCTTCAGGATTATTCATGTGAACCCAAGAGTCTTGCTCTCTGATGTTTGCCATCTCGAAGAAGTAGGGTGACAGGCCTTCGTCTTGAAGGACTTTGCGGAACGTTGGCTCGTGTAAGGTGGGCGTGCAGGCCGCCACTATAACTCGATTGAGCTTGCTCTCATGGATGTCCTTTCTTATCAGCTGTTGTCCTGGGTCTGAGCACATATACGTGTAGTCTTTGGTCACGACGACGTTCGGGAGGGTTTCCACATAGCTGAGGAGCTTCTTGATGTCGATTACTCCTGCTATGTTGGTTCCGCAGTGGCAGAGGTAGACGCCTATCCTAGGCTGCTCGGACATTTTTCTCCTCCACCAGTTTCAGCATGTAGTCGTAGCCCGCGGTGAAAGCGCTAAGGTTAAGCTTGTCGGTTCCTCTTGGCACAAAGCGGACTATCGCTTTTTCCACGGCTTTGGGATCGATGACCTTTGATGCGGCTGTTACGCTTCCGATCATCACCATGTTTGCAACGATTCTCTTTCCGGTTTTCTCGGCCATTCTTACTGTAGGAACAGCGTACATCTTCGCGTTCCTTATCTCCTTGAGACTAGTGACCATGTCAGGATCGTAGATTACGATTCCCCCAGGTTTTATGTCGCCTACGTACTTGTCGAATGCCTCTTGTGACATTACGCCAATGAGGTCGGGTTGCTCGACCTTTGGATAATCGATTTCACTGTCCGAGATGACGACTTCAGATTTGCATGCCCCGCCTCTGGCTTCGGGTCCATATGATTGAGTCTGTGTTGCTTTCTTTTCGTCGAAGATGGCCGCCGCAGTTCCAAGAACGACTCCGGCTAGCACGATTCCTTGGCCGCCGAGCCCTCCAAGCCGAATCTCATAGCGGAGCATTCGTTACCTTTTCCTCCTGATCAAGCCTTCCTTGAATGGTGATCATCTGTTGCCTCAGCAGGTCTGTGTATTCGGGCTTGTCGACGTCGACGAATTCACCCACTACGATCTTGTCCAACCCGACTTCAGCCTTGAGAGGATCTGTGAAATGTTGAATGATGCTCTTTTCCTTGAGCCAGTTGGACTGATCCATGGCGCCAGGCATTTTGTTTCTTCTACCGTATTGTTCGGGACAAGGAGAAATTACCTCAACAAAGGTGAAGCCCTTCTTCGCCAGTGCTTTTTTGATTGACTCTCTTATTCTTCGAACATGTATTGTAGTCCATCTAGCCACATAGACAGCGCCTGAGGCCGCTGCCAAATGGACAAGGTTGAAGGGGTGTTCAATATTACCGTACGGTGTTGTTGTAGTTCTGTCTTGGAGTATGGTCGTAGGCCCGGATTGCCCTCCAGTCATTCCATAGTTGAAGTTGTTTGAGCAAATCACGGTCATGTCTATGTTTCTTCGGGCCGCGTGAATGAAGTGGTTTCCTCCTATGGCAAAAAGGTCTCCGTCTCCGCTAATCACTACTACCTTGAGATCTGGCCTTGTGGCCTTCAACCCTACGGCGAAGGCAATCGCACGTCCGTGGGTGGTGTGGAAGCCATCTAGGTTGACGTATCCGGATATCCTGCCTATGCATCCAATCCCTGAGACCACTACGACCTTGTCGAGATTCATCTTCAATTCGTCGAGTGCGCGCAGATATTCGCTAAGAATGACACCATCCCCGCACCCGGCACACCAAATATGGGGAATCATGCCTTTCCGCGTAAACCTCTCCAAAGGATGCGCTTCTTCAATCATCATCAATTCCTCGTAAGATGTGCGAGGAGCTCTTCAGGTGTGTGAGGGTCTTCGCCTAGTTTCGGTACGAACGCGATTCTGCGATAATCAAATCTTCGTTCGACTTCTCGAACGATCTGGCCGTAGTTCATCTCTGCGACTACGATCCTATCTACCTGACTTGTGACGCTTTCTATTTCCTTGTCCGGGAATGGCCAGATCGTTGTCAAGCCAAGGAACCCGGCCTTTATTCCTCGTTTCCTGGCACGGGTTACTGCAGCTATGGCAGATCTGGCTACGCTTCCATATGCGATTAGGCATACATTGGCGTCCTCCAAGAAAAGTTTCTTGACTTGGACTATTGCGTCTCTGTTTCTTCTTATCTTGTCGCATAGTCTCTTAACGAGTTTCGTCTGCTCTTCGACGCTGTCAGTTTGCGGATGTCCTGTCTCGTCATGTGTGAGTCCGGTCGCGTAGAATCTGTAGCCTTCTCCGAATACTGCCATCGGTGGAACAAGATCCTTGTCAGGGTGGAATGGTTTGTAAAGCTCCGGGGGTACAGTTGGCTTCTTTCTATTGACGATCTTGATTTCGTCGGAAAAGGGGATAACAAGTCTCTCTCTCATGTGACCTATCAGTTCGTCCATCATCACGAAAACGGGAATTCTATATCTCTCTGCCAAGTTGAAGGCTTGAACAGTCAGGTCAAAAGCTTCTTGGACCGAAGAAGGTGAAAGCGCTACAATCTCGTAATCTCCATGCGAACCCCATTTCGCCTGCATTATGTCCTGCTGCCCAGCTTTTGTCGGCTGACCTGTGCTGGGGCCGCCTCTCATCACGTCGACGATTACGATTGGGGTCTCGGTCATGACTGCTAGCCCTATGTTCTCCTGCATGAGGCTGAATCCTGGGCCGGATGTTGAGGTCATAGACTTGACTCCTCCATAAGATGCGCCGATTATCGCTGCGACCGAGCCAATCTCATCCTCCATTTGGAGGTAGACCCCTCCAACTTCGGGCAATCTTCTCGCCATGTGCTCCGCCACTTCGGTGGCGGGTGTGATCGGGTAACCTGCAAAGAACCTGCAGCCCGCAGCTAGCGCGCCCTCAGCGCATGCGATGTCTCCTTGGGTGAAGTGCGCTCCACTCAATAGGTCTCTTCTTAGCATTTGCCTTCCTCCTTCTTTCGTTGGAAAATGGCGAGGTCGGGGCAGATCTCCTCGCATAGGCCGCATCCGACACATGCCTCCTCATTCACGACACGAGGCGGGTGTACGCCGTGTACGTTCAGCTTAGGATCGTAGTCAAGCACATCTTTCGGGCAGAGCTTTATGCAGAGTTCGCAGCCTTTGCATCTGTCCGGCACGGTGACAATATCGACTTCGAGTATCTTCAGCTTGTGCTGGGGAGAAAGCGGCCTTCTAGTCGTCTCCAATGCCCTCCCGCCACTAGACACGGGATTCTTCAACGTAGGCGTGCTTTCTCACCTTTCAACCTTGTCGGAGACTATTCGGCTGCATCCGGCCCGGCTCGAAGCGATGCCAGAATTATCACATGCCTATAAAACCGTATGCTTAGAAGAGTATCTGGCAAACAACAATTCTTGGAAGTGCGGGTTAGAGTTTGGAGAAGGGCGATTTGCGGGAAAGAGTAGGAATCCACAAAAAGGACGAATTCAGGTTGGAGGATCTGCTGAACCGAGTGAAGGCTCATGAACGCTTCAAAGATGTTGGAGGAATAGGCATTTTCATCGGAGTAACACGGAGTACCTCAGCCAAAGGCGAACCTGTTTCTCACCTAGAGCTAGAAGCCTACGAAGGCAGGGCCCAAGAAGCAATGGCGTCTATAGCGGATGAAATCTCTGGCCGAAGAGGGATAGTGGATGTTCTCATACACCATGTCGTGGGGAAGCTGAAACAAGGCGAACTGATAATGGCCGTGCTCGTGGCCGGAAGATCTAGAAAGGACGTTTTTCCGGCACTGATCGAAGCTGTTGAAAGAACAAAGAGCACGGTCCCCATCTGGAAGAAAGAGTTCCTGACCACCGGAGAATCCTATTGGGTCAGCGAGAATGATCGTTCCGCCGAGTCTGAGGAAGACTGAATCTCTACAGTTTAGCCGCTAGACTACCGTGCCACCGGTCAGTCCTTCAATAGCTAATGGTAATCACTAACCGCGTAATGTTGCCGAAGTGAATCGATGGCACTCGCCTCCGACCGGGGGGGCTGTTCAATAACGATTGAAAAGAAAGAGGATCGCCTTCGAGAATCTAGGAGATATTCGTGTCATGCTGGCCCTGAACTTGTGTTGGACTAGCATATGTGACGAGCCTGTGCTTTCCCTTACGTAGCAGAAGCAAGGCAGTTGCAAGTGAAAGAGTCATCACGATGGATAGTGTACCAAACTCCGGTATTATCACATCAATTCTTGACCGGAGGATCCTTTCTTCAGTCAATCCTACATATCTCTCTCGTATGTAACCCTCTTGATCGACTAGGATTAGCGTCGGAATTTCTACGACTTGGTACTTATTTGCCACGCCGGCACTATCCATCGATGGAGGAACAACTATCCAAGTCATTTCATACTCCTGCACCCATTTTCTGACAGCCAGCTCTGTGTCAAGGACGGGATCTACGTCGATTGAGATTATCACTAGCGTATTGTTCGGGTAAGCGTTTGACAGGGCTTTGAGGTGTGGTATCTCTTCTCTGCAAGGCCGACACCAAGTGGCAAAGAAATCTATCAGAACGATTCTTCCCCTAAAATCGGAAAGCGAGAAGCGTCTTCTATTCAAGTCTGTCAATGTGAAGTTCGGGGCTATCGGTTGTCCGTGCGAAGAACCGACTTCAAGAATGAGAAGAGTAGTGGCCAGTAGTAGAACGCCTGCAAGCGTCGTGCGGTGCATGAACTTCACTAGGAAGGCCTCTTTCAACCGCTATTAAGCGTTTATGCGGATCCCGCTAGGTCTGTTAGGTTTGAGCGGTTTGATTTTGAGTCCCAACAACTCTTATTAGAGAAGTTGCACTTCGAAAACTTGGAGTCAAGGGTCGATGGTTGAGAAAGTTCTTGTCCCGGTTGACGGTTCAAAGGCGATGGATCGAAACGTCAGGTTCGCCTGCGATCTCCTCAAGACCTTGGGAGGAACTATGACCTTGATTCATGTTGTCATTCTGCCCGCTTCCATGGAGCCCGGGGTACCCATTGATCCTACGCCTCTGGAGCAGGCAGGAGCGAGGATTCTGGAGGCTGCGCAGAAAATCGCGGAGGAGGAGGGTTGCAAGGCCGAAGGAATTCTTGAGACTGATTTCGGGAATGCGGGTCACAGGATAGTTAGGATTGCTCAGGAGAAGGGATTCACTCTCATAGTGATAGGTGCGAGAGGTAAGAGCAAGATCGCCAACCTCTTGTTGGGAAGCGTCTGTGACGTGGTGGCACACAACGCACCGTGTCCCGTTCTGATTGCTCGCCCGTAGCGGCAGATCAAGAGAACTCTGCAATTGTCGGAGTGTTCTGGTCGACAAGGAAAGCCTTATTGTTCACTCGATAAGAATTACGAGCGTGGATCAACAAGATGTTTCAAAAGGGTCTAGTTCCCGTCGACGGCTCCCCGTATATGCCCGGACTCGTGGCATATGCCATAGCCTTAGCAAAGAAGACTGGATGCTCTCTAACCTTCGTATATGCTGTGAATATGCCCCCTACGGCGTCCGCCTCTGACATAGAGAAGCAGAAGGCTGCTAGCATGAAGATTCCGGAGGAGTGCAAAGAGAAGGCTGCTAATGAAGGATTGTCAGCTTCATCGAGAATCGAGGTTGGATCTCCAGCAGAAACGATCGTCAACATGGCTGAACGTGAAAAGTTCGATTTGATAATCATTGCCTCACGAGGCTACAGTCGCTTGAGGAGGCTGATTGTTGGAAGCGTTGCAGATCAAGTGATGAAGCTGGCTCCGTGCCCTGTTCTATTGTTTAGGTGAACTGCTTCTCGCATTTCACGTAGTCTTTCTAGATGACCAATGTCTTGTGGCCGATCGTTTCGTTACGTGACGGTGGCCTCTTTCACCATCTGACAGTTGCAGGTTGACGCAGGTTTTTTCTAGTTCCACCTCACACCTTCCAAACAAAACTCTTTATTCAGAGGCTACTTGTACCTCGTTGGCGCCAAGTTTGGTGAGGAGAATGATTGAGAATCTCTCAAAGGTACAATTAGAAGCGATCTTTGAGTCACTTCCGGTTGACATCACGTTCATTGATGGTGACGATACTGTGAGGTACTACAATAGGGACGGCAAAAGAATCTTTGTCCGCACCCCCGCAGTTATTGGCAGGAAAGTGCAAAACTGTCACCCACCCAAAAGCCTACCGGCAGTAAATCAGCTTCTCAATGAGTTTAGGAGTGGAAAGAGAGATGTCGCAGAGTTCTGGATTCAAATGAAAGGCCGCATGATCTTCATCAGATACTTTCCCGTCAGAGATAGTGACGGGAAATATCTGGGATGTCTAGAGGTTTCTGAGGATATCGCCGAGATGAGGAAGTTAGAGGGCGAGAAGAGGCTACTGTAAAGATCGAGAGAACCTGTCTCTCAGTCCTTGGAATTCGCCCCTCGTGCTCCTTGGGCTATCGCTTCCTCCGGTTCTCTGAACTGCATCTGGTATAGTCTTGCGTAGAGACCCTTTTTCGCAATCAATTGGTCATGTGTTCCTTCTTCGACTATTCTCCCTTCGTTCAAGACTATTATTCGGTCAGCGTTCCTTACGGTGGATAGTCGATGTGCGATTATGAGCGAAGTCCGGTTCTTCAGAAGCTTCTCGAGGGCTCGTCTAATCAGCAGCTCAGTGTAGGGGTCGACGCTTGATGTGGCTTCGTCCATTATGAGGATTCGAGGATCAGCTAAGAGCGCTCTCGCGAAGGAGATGAGTTGCCTCTGCCCGATCGATAGATTGGTGGCACCTTCTCGAATAATTGTGTCGTATCCTTCAGGTAGCCTTTCAATGAAGTCGTGGGCCCCAACAGCTTTCGCCGCTTGAATGACCGTGTTGTCTGAAGCCTCAGGCCTCGAATAGCGTATGTTTTCCTTTACTGATCCTGCGAAGAGAAACGGCTCTTGGAGGACGAGTCCGATCTGTCTATGGAGCGATTGAAGCTTCACGTTTCGAAGGTCGTATCCGTCAACTCTGATCGATCCCGAGGTGGGATCGTAGAACCGACAGACGAGATTTATGAGAGTGGTCTTGCCTGCGCCAGTCGGGCCGACGATGGCTAGGTTTTCATTGGATGCGATTCTCAGGCTTATGTTGTTCAACACTGGGAATCTTAGATCGTAACCGAAAGAAACATCCTCGAAACCTATCTCTCCTCTGAGCGTTCCGAGTTCAATCGCGTCACTCTTCTCTGCAATGTCCATGGGGGCGTCAATTAGTTCGAACATTCTCTCGGCGCCGGCCATGGCGGACTGGAAGTTTGTGTAGAATACGCTCAGTTGCAGGAGCGGCCGGAAGAACATTGTCAGGTAGGACATGAAGGCCACGATCGTGCCTATGGTGATCGTGCCTAAGGCAGCCTGAAGCCCACCGTACCAGAGCACGACGCACGTTCCAACAGCAGAGATCAATTCGACGCTTGCTGGGAATACTGCGAACAGTCTTGCCGCCGTAAGGTTTGCCTGAAGGTTTTCAATGTTAACTTGGCCGAATGCATGCTGTTGATCCGATTCACGTGTGAAGGACTGTATGACGCGCATCCCCATAATGCTCTCCGCAAGCTTTGCTGTCACGCCCGCCATCTTCTGCTTGGTCGCTAGGTATGCGCTCTTTGCCTTCCTCTGGAAGCCGTAGATGAGCGCCAGAAGCATGGGCACTATGATCATTGAGACAGCGGTCAGTTGCAGGCTCATCCACGCCATTATTATGAAGATTCCGATGATGGTGACGACATCACTTATCACTGTGAGGATTCCGGAAGTCAACAATTCTTGAAGTGAATCCACATCATTCGTCACCCGCGACACGATGCTGCCGGTCACGTTTTCCGAGTAGAACTTTAACGAAAGCCTCTGAAGACGGTAAAACATTTCCTCTCTAAGTTTGTAGATGATTCTCTGTCCTATGGCGGACATTAGGTATAGCTGCCTGTGGCTTGAGAAGAAGTTCACAAGGTTGATTGCCACGTATGCGAGTACGATGTTTGCCAGACCCGCTAGGTCGCTTGTCGTGATGTATCTATCGATCGCGACTTTTAGAATGTAGGGACCTGCCAGATTCGTTGCCGCTGTGATCAAGAGAAAAACGATGCTGGCGATGAGTGGCGTCTTGAACGGAAGGGCATATGCACTCAATCTTCTCAGTAGGACTGTGTCAGGGACCTTTCTCTCTGCCTTCTCTTCTCCCAGAAAATCAGTGATGTGCCAGTGGGCCATTTTTCTACTCACTCCTTCGCTGTACAGCCTGAGCCTCTAAGAGTTCTTCTTGCTCTTTGAACTGTGTTCGGTAGATCTTTGCGTAGATCCCGTCCTTTGCAAGTAGCTCTTCATGGCTTCCTTCTTCGGCGATTCTTCCGTTCTCGAAGACCACGATTCTTGATGCGTTCTTTATTGTTGAGACTCTTTGTGTGATTATGAACGTTGTACGGTTCTTCAGTAGGATCTGTAGCGCTTGCTGGATTTCGTGCTCTGTTTCAACATCTACGCTTGAGGTTGAGTCGTCGAAGATTAGTATGCGTGGGTTCAGGAGGAGGGCCCGTGCTATCGCGATTCTTTGGCGTTGGCCTCCTGAAAGGGTGATTCCTCTCTCTCCCACTGGGGTGTCGTACTTGTCTGGGAATGACATTATGAAGTCGTGTGCGCCGGCGATCTTGGCTACGCGTTCGATCTCCTCGGTCTTCGCGTCCGGTCTGCCGTAGGCTATGTTTTCTCTTATCGAGGCGGAGAACAGGAAGGTTTCTTGGAGAACTATTCCGATCTGTTGTCTCAGAGACTTGAGTTTCACGTCTCTTAGGTCGTATTCATCTACTGTTATGCTTCCCTCGGTTACGTCGTAGAACCTTGGGATCAGATGTATCAGAGAACTCTTACCCGATCCAGTTGCTCCTAGAAGTGCAACGGTTTCGCCTGCCTTTGCTGCCAAGTTGATCCTGTCAAGGACTTTCTTACCGGGGGCGTATTCAAAGGAGACATCTTTGAACGCGATCTCCTTCTGCATTGGCGGAAGTTCGACTGCGTTGGGTTTCTCTTCAACCTCGGGTTTGGCGTCCATTACCTCGAAGATTCTTTCTGCGCCGGTGATTGCCTGTTGATAGAACGTTATGAGGAACCCGATGAATCGAACGGGCATGACCAACATTGCTAGGTAGGCGGCTGAGGCTACGAGGGAGCCTACAGTCATATTGCCTTGAATGACCTCTGCTCCTCCGTACCAATAGACAAGAACCGTTCCTAGGCTCAAAGTGAAGGCCATGAAGGGCATGAACATGGAGCGGTACCGCCAGATCTCAAGGTTTGTCTTTAGGTACTTGCTGTGTGGAAAGGCGAACTTCCTTGTTTCATGCTCTTCTTGGGCGAAGGCTCTGACGACCTTAGTTCCAACAATCGTCTGTTGAATGACTGAGGTCATGTCGCCGAAGATCTCTCTCACTAATGCGAAGCGCGGCCTAATTCTCCTAGAGAAATTGTAGGCTGCGAGAAGGACAAGCGGCACTGTTACGAGATACAGAAGCGTCAATCGTAGGTCGATCGTGGATATTACAAAGATAACGCTTCCAACGGTCAGAATTGACGCCACGAGTGTCTCCAGCCACCAAGCGAGAAGTGCCCTCACCTGCTCAACGTCGCTCGTGACCTTCGACATGAGTTGCCCGGTTTGAGCTTGATCGTAGAAGCTGAAAGATTTCTCTTCTAGCGACTTGAACAAGTTGTTTCTTAGGTCAAACACGACTTTTTGGCCAATGTACTGCTGGCTGTATCTTTGTGTGAATGACACGATCGATCTGAGAGCTGCCACCACGATTATGGAGAGTGAAAGCCATGGAAGCTGATCGTACAGGTTTCGAACTAAGACCTTGTCCACTACTTCTCTAATTATGAGTGGGACAATGACGTTGAGATAGGTGACGGCTACAACGCAAGACATGGCTAGAGTCACTGCAGGCCAGTACTTTGCCATATACATCAGGAGTCGAGGAAACGTGCCTGATCCACGACGTTTCAGGTGGACGGACGGCTTCTGCAGGGTAATGCCAACGCTTCTTCTGCAGGAGTCGCAGAATTTGGCATGTGGCGTCAGCCGACTGCCGCACTGGTCACAATACCTCGCCAAATCCTCAGATCCTCGCTGCTGACGCATGCATTATCTTCCTGTCGGTAGCTTTCTGATGCCAACCGTTTGTCGAGTTCTTTTGTACGGTCTGATAGGAGAATGAGGACTGTGGGATAAGGGTTATCTACGGCTGTTTGGTGGCGGCTGGCATGGCCATTAGGCATAAGGCTATCTGATTTCCATCTGATTATGGCAAAAGACGCGAGTTAGCTATGTAGGCGACTGCGCATGGAGAAAGTCTTCAAGGAGTTTCACACAGAGGACGGACGAAGGGTGGTTCTTCGGACTCCGAGAATGAGCGATCTGGACGATCTTCTGGAATTCATCAATTCCCTTGTCGACGAGGGAGCGGAGATACTGATGGAGCAAAGAGTGACCCGTGAGGCTGAGGCCGATTGGCTTGGAAGGATGCTGGCAGATATGGAGAAAGATCTCGTGATCTGCGTAGCTGGAGAGGTTGATGGCAAAGTTGTTGCAAACTCAGAGGTTCGCAAGGGAGCAGGAAAGAGGAGCCATATGGGAACCTTGGGGATCGCCATTAGGGATGGCTATCGTGATGTTGGAATTGGAACCGAAATGATGCGAGCCCTGATCGAGGAATCGAGGAGAGCCGGGCTGAGGCTTCTTCGGTTGACTGTGTTCGATTCGAACCTGCGGGCCAGACGTGTCTATGAGAAGGTTGGCTTTCGAGAGGTTGGAAAGATGCCCAAGGCCATACGCCAAGGAGACGAGTATGTGGACGAAGTAAGTATGGCCTTGCCACTGCAATCATAGATAGCATACAATGTGGCTTCCGTTTCACGCTGACCGTCATGATGCGCCCTCCTCAAAGCCGCTCCTCCCGCAAGAGCCCGGCACAGTAGCCAGAGAAATCAAAAATGTCAAAAGATGTTGTCTACTCAGACTTGATCATTGTGAGCGGGGGCATATGGAGCGAGCCGCAAAAGTCAGAACAGAGAGCGACTCTAACAAGTTGTTTCGAGCGGTTTTAGGAAATCAGGGACTGAACGCGCAAGAGCTGGCAAGTAAGATAGGCTGGAACCGCACTAAGACCAACAGAATGCTGGGCACCCTGGAAAGGAAGGGTTGGGTTGTCAGAAGGGTCTTTCCTGCAGCTCAGCCGAGAATAGCTGTGGAGCCAGACGCCGCTGTGAAGCGTTTGAGTAGCCAATTCGTGAGGCTGGCCGCGTGGAAGGCAAGGCTGCAGAGAAGAGAGAAGGAGCTCTTCGAGAAATGTGTCTCAGCGCAGATGGAGGGCGACTCCGTGAAGGCAACAATGTACGCCAACCAGTGCGCGGAGATAAGGAAAATCATCGGGCTTGTGACTAGGACTGAGCTTACGCTGTCAAGGTTGAGCACTCCCGCGATCTAGCCTATTGGTCAGGGTGGGCCCACCCCCCTAGGGCTTTAGCACATATCACGGTGAGAATTGTGTGGGAATTGCCTCTTTGACATGTTTCAGAGGGCTCAGGTTCTCTCCTTCTCCTACAGCCACGATTTGGCGTTTTCACATGATGCTGTGAGGTGTGCCCTGGCCTCGTATCTGACCGGCTCCATATGCCCTGGAAGAATAAAGTCAACCTCAAGTCTCGCTAAACGTTCCAGAGATTCTATCAGCTTGTAGCTTTCTCCACCCGGGAGATCCGTGCGGCCGAACCCACCTTCGGGGAACACGGTGTCGCCTGAGAAAAGTATCTTGTCTTTTGGGTCGTATAGGCAGATGGCTCCGGGCGAGTGGCCTGCAGTGTGAATTACCTTGAATGTTCGCCCACCGGCGACGATGGAGTCTCCGTCGTGGAGCTTTGAAACGGCGAGGCCGAAGGTCTCGATGCTTGTGGCTTCGTCTTCATGCAAGAGAACTACTGGCGAAGACGTACCGGCTAGTTCCTCTAGGCCGCCTGTGTGATCTGGATGTGTGTGCGTTAGGATGACTTGCTTCACTCTCTTCGGATCCAAGTCCAGGGTTTTGAGTTTCGGGACCAAGGTGTTTATCCGATCGCCTGCGCCGGTATCGATGATGGTTACTTCTTCAGTTCCTAAGGTGTAGACGTTTGAGCTTAGGCCGATTCCTTCTATGAAGCATATTTCGGTGAGGTGTGGGCTATAGATCTCAAGCTTCACGATCATGACGGAACTCCTTCGCTAACGGTGACTCTGCAATTCCTGAACTGCTCCAACAGAGGCAGACTAGAGCGGTCTACTCATTAGGATCATGTGGTCGATGAAGCCCGTCTTTCTGTAGAGGCTTATCGCGGGCGCGTTGTCGACCAAGACGTTCACTCTTACCTCTTCCACGCCTAAGGATTTGAGGTATTGGAGGCATCTTTCGAGTAGCTTGCTGGCTATTCCTCGCCCCCTATGCTCTTCTTCGACATAGAGGTCGGTGATCATTGCTCGGGAACGCTTGAGCTTGAGCATGGACCTCGCCTGCTTCATGAACATGAGGAAGCCCACAATCCTTCCGTTGATCTCGTAGGCTAGGACCTGATTCTCATCTTCCTTGCTTAGTCCTTCAAGGAACTCTCGGAATCGTGTCAGGTTCTCGTCGTCTATTATCAATGTTTGATCTGATGCAAGCCTTCTCCAGAGCTGTACAACTTCATCAACTTCAGTGAGTTTCATCGGGCGAACGGTTAAGTTCATGGAATCTTCAGGGCGATTTCATATGCGACGGAGCTAATATGCGTGCACCACGTAAAAGGATCGGGTGTAATACACCCTTTTTTCTTTAAGATCTAGTTGTTGGGAGAATACAGCGCAGAATCAATGGTCGGATTCTCCTACAATGGGCAGAAGGGCTGCTGAGTTGAGCAAGAACAAAGAGATCGATTTCCTGA
>CAZFRJ010000002.1:0-22622 GCA_964521355.1 uncultured Candidatus Bathyarchaeia archaeon
CTGAGATACCTGACCCTCAGACGTTCATAGCATATTTGGAGGGCACTAGTTTCACATACCAAAGGGACGCTGAAGGCTATCGCCCGCTGCCTGCGCACATCTATTCGAAGCTCAGCGATCCTAAGAAGGACGACCCAGCGAAGCTTTCTCACCCAACTATCAAGGGCCTTACTATGTTAGTCGGTCAGAGCGCATGGGTGTTGAAGGAGCTGGTTCCAGGATCCCATCTGGTAAGCATGTGGAATCCTATGTACTACATGAGGCATCCTGAGAAGGGGCTCACAGTCTCATTCACGAAGCTTCCAACCAGTGCGTTCGCCGACGACGCGCCAATCGAAGTCGAACTAAAGATCACAGACTACGGGAATAGACCGGTTACCAACGCCACAGTGTCTGTAACTGTCGATGGCAAGGCATATGCGGCTAAGCATGTCAAGGACGGTCTCTACAGGTTTGCCATAGCAGAGCTACCCATGTCAGGCACTTTGTCGGTCAACGTGAAGGCGCAACAAGATCTGCCATTCGGTTTCGTATCAAAAGTAGCATCCATGACCATGACGGTGTACCTTGCCAAGTCGCTGATTGCAGCAATCGTCATCATATTGGCTGCTCTAGTGGGAGCGGCACTCTGGTTCAGAAAGAAACGCGGGGCAGCAGCGAAAGTATCTTAGTAAACCTAAGACCTATAACCTCCCCTATCTTTTTGTGGCGAAAATGATTGCCTGATCTAGGCAGATACCTTGCCAAGAGAGGGCTAGACAGAGTAGTACTCGTAGTAACTGTAGTGACCATGCAATTCGTATTGCTGAGGATTGTTCCGACCTACGTCATGGGTATCGACCCATCCCGGTTTCTGATAGACCTTGACGCTCCGCCCGATCAGAAGATCCTGATTAGAAAACAGTTTGGACTCGATGAACCTATCTTCCCACACCAATACGTCAGATATGTTTTGAACCTATTCAGAGGCGAATTCGGCTTCTCATTTCTCACTAGGCAACCTGTCGTCAACGAGATAATGGAGAGACTGCCAAATACGGTCATTCTCTCGGGATCCTCCATCTTACTAGACTTCGTCATTGGCCTATCAATCGGTTTGTATACTGCGACCAGACGAGGAAAGAGAGTTGACTCCGTGATAATCCAGTCGAGCATCTTCTCATACATAATGCCGATATGGCTTATGGGCCTCATCTTGCTGATGTTTCTAGCCTGGTTTCCAAGGGTTGCGTGGGGCATAAAGCTCTTCCCGATCTCTGGCACAACAAGTCCTTTTCTTCCGCCTGATCCTTTCGTGCGAGTTCTGGATTATCTCTGGCACCTTGTATTACCATTGATGGCGTCTGTGATAACTGGTTTCGGAGCTAGGACATATTACTTCAGGAACCTCGCCATCACTGAGATGGAGCAAGACTATGTTCTTACTGCAAAGGCCAAAGGCCTGCCGGAGAAACGCATCATGAGGCGCCACGTACTCAGGAACGTAACTCCTCCTGTCGTTACATCTGTCGCTCTGTCCGTGCCTGGGGTCGTCAGCGGCTGGATAATCACAGAAACCGTTTTCTCTTGGTATGGTCTGGGACTATATGTATTCCAAGCCATCTCTTCCTACAACTACCCGGCTGTACAAGCCGTTCTCTTCATGCAGGCTGTGATAACAGCAGTCTCTCTGTTCATTGCCGATATCGCAATATCCCATCTAGATCCAAGAGTTCGGTTGAGATGACATCACAAGATCGCAGGCGCCTCATACTGGCCAGATTTGGGCTTCATCGCCGCCAGACCGTCCAGTTGTTGATGCGAAGAAAGATGTGGATATTCGGGATCATAGTGCTCGTCGCAAACATTGTAGTTGCGGTCTTCGCACCCGTAATAGCCACACATGACCCGATTTATGAGACACATGTGGCAGACGACCTAGCGATGCCAATATGGGTGACAGCATTTCCGGGACTCCAAGATCTTCCAAGGAATCTGTTCATACGAATTGGGTCTGACGATTGGAGCCGCAAGGTCCACGGTACTCACGTAAGCCTTCTGAGACTTGACAGCGGGGGCCCTGATCTTACGATATACTATCAGCGAAGTGGAGTGGAGGGCAATGGGGAAACCGAACTGACACTGAGATATGACTTCGGATACGGTTATGGCCCGCCAAAGACATTCGTAGCCCTCCTTCCGATCGGCATAACGGTCACCAAGCTTGTGGGGGTGACATACAGATTCTCGGTGTCAATTACTAGGAATTCCGACGCCAAAACGTTCATCGTTTATGACTCGTATCCTCCTTGGAGAAGTTCAGACTTCTCACGTCTTGGAGACAACAGAATCACGATTCATTCAAGAGACCCGACGCTCGCACGAAGGTTGGGAGTCAGCATACTCGACCGCAATCCAGCTGAGATGATTTTCTCATCTAAGACAGATTACACGATTGGCTTGACCGTATCGATCCTAGACGAGGGAATCATGGGAGACGCTGGTCAAGTAAAAGTCACAATGAGCCCCGTGTCTTTCAAGATCCCAGGAAAAGCGTACGGCATCTTAGGCACGAATCACGAGGGAGCAGACATCTTCTCTCAACTCGTATATGGAACTCGAGTCTCACTTATCGTGGGCATCCTGTCGGCGTCGATAGCAGTTGTACTCGGGGTCATAGTAGGAGTGATAGCCGGTTACAAGGGAGGACCGGTCGATCAAGCCTTCATGTTCCTAGCGGACACACTTATCCAGACACCCACGCTCCCAATCATAATACTAGTCATGTTGGTGTTCGGCCGAGGCATATACATGATTATCTCAATTCTTGCTCTACTATCATGGATGGGGTTGGCGAGGCAACTTCGAGCGTGGGTCCTCTCCCTCAAGGAACGGCCTTTCGTCGAGGCGGTTAGAGCTGCAGGGGGCGGTGACCTCTACATAATGTTCAAGGTCATAGCTCCGCAAACAGTCCCTCTGTTGACGTACTCATTTGTCCTCTCGATACCTGGAGCCATAATGACCGAAGCTGGCCTAAGTGTGCTCGGATTCGGGGATCCGCTCTTTCCGTCTTGGGGAAAGGTGCTGAACGAGGCCTACAACTTCGGCGGCTTCGCCTCGATGGCTTGGTGGTGGATTGCTCCGCCCATGGCGGCATTACTGCTGCTCGCACTGAGTATCGTCTTTATAGGTAGAACCCTCGAAGAGGTTTTGAACCCGAGGTTAAGAAGGAGATAGCTGTATGCCACCCCTACTGGAAGTCAGAGAACTCACGATGCACTTCAGCACCTTGGAAGGCGATGTGAACGCCGTCGACAAAGTATCCTTTGAACTGAATAGAGGTGAATCGATAGGCTTCGCAGGAGAGTCAGGATGCGGAAAGACAAGCTTGGGACTAACGATCTTGAAGCTCCTGCCATCCAACGCGAAGATCTTGGAAGGAAGCGTGATCTTCGATGGCATGGACATCCTCAGGAAAAGCGAAGAAGAGGTACGCCAGCAAGTTCGATGGAAAAGGATGGCGATGGTCTTCCAAGGCTCGATGAACGCTTTCTGTCCAGTCCACAGGATTGGGGACCAGATAGCCGAAGCCATCATGCTTCACCAGAACGTTAGCCGTGCACAAGCCAACAAGAGGGTTCAGGAAGTCCTTACGCTTGTAGGGATCGATCCGTCGCGAGCCAACAACTATCCCCACGAGTTCAGTGGGGGAATGAGGCAGCGAGCCATGATCGCTATGGCCCTAGTGTGCAACCCAGACTTTGTGATAGCCGATGAACCAACTACAGCTCTTGATGTAATTGTTCAGGCTCAGATCTTGAAGCTACTGGTCGACCTACGGGAGAAACTTCACCTGTCATTCATGTTGATATCCCATGACATATCGACCATTGCCGACATATGTGAGAAGACTGCGGTAATGTATGCCGGAAAGATCGTTGAACTGGCTGACACACTTGCTATCTTCAAGGATCCAAGGCACCCATACGCCAAAGGATTGATCTCCGCCTTCCCGAGCATAAGAGGTGCAAAGAAGCGATTATCGTCCATTCCTGGATTTCCACCGGACCTTCTCAACCCACCCAAGGGCTGCCGCTTCCATCCAAGATGTCCGACAGCAATGGACGTGTGCCAACGTCAAGAACCTGAGATACGAGACCTCGGACGGAATCACCTAGTTGCCTGTCATGCAGTTTCATGAGAGGCATCGGATATGGAGAAACTAATCAAGGTCCAAGACCTAACGAAATGGTTTCCGATTCGAAGAGGCTTCCTCTCCTCCCTGTTCGGCGGAAAAGAGCAGTTCCTGAGAGCAGTGGATGGCGTAAGCTTCGACATTGCAGATGGAGAAATCTTTGGACTTGTTGGTGAAAGCGGATGCGGCAAGACGACGACAGGACGACTTCTTCTGAGACTTGTCGAGCCCACCTCAGGGAAGGTCGTATTTGACGAGAGAAACCTTTTCGAACTTGACAAGAACTCTATGAAGGCTCTTCGAAGAAGAATGCAAATCATATTCCAAGACCCGTACGAATCCCTCAACCCAAGGAAGATGGTTTTTGACGTAGTCGCAGAGCCGATAGAACTCAACAAAGCTGCAAGCGATGAGTCAGAGAAGGAAAAGATGGTTCTTGATGCTCTTGAGTCGGTGCATCTCACTCCTCTCCCAGAAATAATGTATCGTTTTCCACATGAGCTAAGCGGGGGTCAAAGGCAGAGAGTAGGTGTGGCCAGAGCTGTGGTGCTGCGCCCGAAGTTCATAGTGGCGGACGAACCCGTCTCCATGCTAGATGTTTCGATACGAACCGAGATGCTGAACCTGATGCTTGAACTAAGGGACAGACTGGGCTTAACGTACGTATTCATAACACACGACCTAGCCGTTTCGAAATATATGTGCGACAGGATCGCTGTAATGTACGTTGGAAAAATAGTCGAGATGGGCCCCACAGAACCGCTAATAGATGACCCGATTCACCCGTATACGAAGGCTCTGCTAAAGGCGGTCGCTGTTCCGGATCCAGAGATCAAGGTCGGAGAGATACCGATAAAGGGAGAAGTTACAAGCCCCGTTGACCTTCCTGCAGGCTGCAGGTTCCAGAAACGATGCCTCTACGCCAAGGAGACATGCATGAAAGAGGAACCTGAGCTGAGACGCATCGGCGACAGATACGTGGCATGCTACCTCGCCTAGAATAGTTGTCAACTAGTATACGGGTTCTAAAACCATAGGAGCGATGAGACACAGAGTATAGAAGAGATTCAACAGTTCGCAACTGAAAGCAACTAGTATCTGCCTACTTTTCGTTGCCATTTCAATCCTTCCAGCTACTGCAACGACGACAGTCATCATGACCGCAGGAAAACCTGTCAGGAACTGTGAGACTCCACGTGGATACATCATAGAAATCGGAAGGAGATTAACAATCGCAGTTTTTACAAAGACCAAAACAAGTAGCTGAACGACAACTATTTTCGTCTCGGCTTGTATCTTAGATCCGAAACCCCGTCTTATGCAGACAATAACTAGACCCGCCGCTATTAAGAATACGGCTAGAAAGAAAGACTCCTGCATCACGAAGAATAAGAATACAGTAAGGGCGACCTGCCAATCATACAGGATCCTTTGACGATACTCTGTAATGATCGAGCCGACGAGCAGGCTCACAGGGTTGGCATTGTTGGCGTAGCTGATAGTGCTTAGCTTGTCTCTCGTCTGAAGCCAGACCAGATGCATAGTTCCACGTGAATCGGTGCAGATTGAAGGCATCATCGAGCTTACGAGCTCTGAGGTGATCCAGTCTTCATCCAGAACCTTTCCGGCGTCTAGCTTAACTCGATAGAGTTGTTTCCTGAATTCAAAATAGAGCGGCGTGAACTTCGAATCGTCAAATAGAACATGAAAATATCCGTCTCTGTACAGCTTCTGCATTCCCCAGTCAGATCTCAAGTCTGAAGAGACGACGTAGACTCGGTCGCTCGGATCGATCGTGGATTTTGGAGGACCTGCGTACCCACCAAGAACTCCTGAAGAGGAGGTGACTCCCAAATCTGGTCCCAGAGATGTGCCATTGAAGTCAAGCCGCTTCAGGTAGATCCCGTATTTTAGGCGAGGTCTCTCATCCAGAAAAGTAAGCACCAAATTGCTATGAGAATCAATTATTGGACTGGGCGCTCTGGGAGGAGTCACCCTCTTAGATATGGCGGTAATCTTCTTGTCCTCGGTCAACGCGTTTCCGTCTAAGTCCAACCTTTTGTAAAACACCTCATGGAACGGCAAATGCTCGGTGTCCCTGTTATCGATCCATAGTACGTGGACTCGATCCTCACGATCGACTACAATGGATGGGCCCAAAGAGTATCTCGTGTCCGCCGGTGTCAACCTTCTCTCCGGAACGAGAACATTTCCGTTATTATCGAGTTTGAGATAGTACACTTCGAAGTTGACAGGAAATACCCGTATCTCTTCTCTCAGATCTTGCCAAACGATGTGGATGTTGCCCTTCGAGTCAACGGCAACGGCTGGTGCCAAACTCTGCCTTGGATCTAGTGTCAGTCTCTTGTCGAAAACGGTCTTTATGCCTGAGTCATCGATCTTCGTGTAATATATCTCGTCGTTTCCATCTCTATTGTCCACCCAAACAATGTGCGCGTTTCCAGCCGAATCCACCGCCATACATGGTGAAGTGGAAGCAGCCCAACTGTCTGATGCCTGAAAAGCGGGAACTAGTGTCTTTCCGGTTGCATCCACCTTCATGTAGAGCACAGTCTCGTGGTCGGCCCGCCTGTCAGTGAAAACCACGTGAATCCTGTCAAACCCATCAATGATAGCCGTCAGAAATGCTGCACTAGGTGAGGTGTCCGCGATCTTGACTCCTTTCGACCAATCCCTTGGAGACACGACAAGCCTGACGTACACAGTCGAGAAACTTGTGAAGACTAGCCCGAACAGAATGCTTACAAGTAGAAGAAGAAATGCAGCTGCACGAGCCTTGTGGAGAGATGACAGGCGCATAGGGCCCTCATACCGCTCTTGCGATCTGGACAAAGGACAAGAATAGTGGATCAAAGCTTTAGGTCTTGGGAGCGACGCTTAACGTTCAGAAAATCGCCAACATTCCAGAAACCACACCTTCGAAGCTCCTCACCATTGGCTACTTCCGGCATGTTTCAATCCTGAGAACTGGCCTTCGATGTGAGCCAGCCTAGAACCTTTCTGAATTAGACTGGTCTAATGGATGCTGTCGCCTCTATCCCCGCACGACTCTTACGCTGATAGATCCGTCTCTTCCAATGCTGACTTCAGCGTCGTCACCATACTGATATTTCCGCTCCATTCGCTCCCACTCTTGAACAGTGAGAAAGAGAACGAGCCTGTTGCTGTACGCTTTTCCGTGAACCATCATCTTCGGGATCTGAGAAACTATCGGGATGACTGCCGAAAGCTCCTCAGGGGCCTCCTTGGGCATCTGGATGACGCTAGGAGGACGCTGCGCTTCCACAGAGAACTCCACGCATACATACTCGTTACCGTAGGCGTCGTAATGCGGATGAACCGCTGTCACCCTGCACGGAAAGGCTACCCCACTCATGCATGGTCGACCCACTCTCCGATAGGAGACGAGCCATATATACACAGTGCGGCAGCCAGAAACAGTGATTCTTTTCAGAGGGAACCTCTATCTTGACAGAAGTAGTAGTGAGACGCATGTCAAGACTCTTTGATGATGAAGGATACATGGTCGACTCTCGCATGTGGAATGAAGAGATTGCAGGAGAGATTGCGAAGAGACAGTTCGGGATGGAGCTTACAGAAGCCCACTGGACATGTATTCGCATTGTGAGACAGTACTACGAGAAGTGGTCTTCTCTACCAATGGTCAAGACCATTCGGGACGACGCAGGGATCACCGCCGAGAAGTTTGAAAGCCTCTTCAAGAGAGGTACAAGCAGTGCCAGAGGAGTTCTGTGCAAGATTAGTGGACTACCAAGGCTACTCTGCATAGCTGCAGGATGCTAGGAGAGAATGAGGACATGGCAGACAGAGTAGTGTTGCTCTTCGGCTGGGGACCAGAGGAAGTAGGCAGAACATCATCGTTACTCTACCTAGCAGAAACAGCGTCAAGCATGAATCTGGAGGTTGATGTCTTCTTGTATGCCGATGGAGTTGTGCTTGCTCGGACCGGAGCCGCGGAGAAGGTAGATCCAGATATCGGAGAGAGATTCGGACGGCTTCTGAGAGATTCTAAGGTAAGGTTCTATGCATGTTCTGAGGCGGCTCACAAGAGAGCGATAGGTGAGAGCGACCTAGCCCCTTCAGTCGCGATGATGGGATACGCCGCATTTCTAGACAAGGTTGTAGAGGCGAAAGCCGTAATAACGGTCTAGAACAGAATTCACAGGTCCGTATGATGCCTCACTGTGAGAGGTGTTGAGAATGATCAAGAGAAGAGCAGATGAAATCATGGCGTACGACGTGAAGGAAGCCTACGGAAGCGACGCTGAAGGTGTGACGATTAGGTGGATATCGGATCTGCGAACCGGGGGCGACGAATATCTGCATCACTTTGCCCTTCGACATTTCACGATCAAGCCAGAGGGTTACTTGGCTTCGCACAAGCATCCGTGGGAACAGGAGATCATTGTTTCGAAAGGAAACGGTCAAGTCACAATGGAGAATGAAAGCTTTGAAGCAGATCCCGGAGATGTGTTCTACTTCGCAGCGAACGAACTCCATGGATTCAGAAATGTAGCCAGCTCAGACTTCGAGTTCTACTGCATCATAGGATGCGTTGAGAAGGGCGAGAACTGCATAGGATTATAGACAGAACCGCAATCGCATACAGCTATGATAGAGAAATCGGCAATTCAAGACCTTTGAAGGCGTTCTTCTTTCTTCAACTCACTTAAGAGCCGTCTCTGCTTCTCGCTAAGATTCGTGGGCGTTCTAACGACGACTCGAACCAGTTGATCTCCCTTGCCTCGCCCGCGATATTCTGGTAGGCCCTTTCCCCTCAAGCGAAAAACCGTGCCTGCCTGAGTCCCTTCAGGAATGCGCAAGCTGGCGCGACTCTCCAATGTAGGAACTTCTATCTCCGCGCCGAGAGCTGCCTCTGCGAATCCTATCGGGACTTCGCAGTATAGGTTGCTTCCATCTCTCTCAAAGATGTCGTGAGGTTTCACGATTATGTGAACGAACAGGTCGCCCGGAGGAAGCCCAGAGCCCCCTGAGTCTCCCTCTCCCGCCATGCGTAGCTGCATACCGCTCTCAACGCCCGGCGGGACCTTCAAGGTGATTCTGCGTCTCTGCTCGGTGATTCCGGTTCCTCGACATTTCGGGCATGGAGATTCGATTATGACTCCTCTGCCGCCGCACCGGTCACAGGTCTGAACTCTAACGATTCTGGCGAACCCCGCCTCCTGAACACGTTCAATCTGTCCTGTACCTCGACAACGCTGACAGGTTTTGGGCTCAGTGCCCTTTCGCGCTCCACTCCCATTGCAGGTGTCGCAGACCTCTCTCCTAGGAACGGATATCTCCTTCGCCGTGCCAGTCGCTACTTCCTCTAGTGAAATCTCCAGATCGTATCTGAGGTCCGGTCCTCTTCGAGGCCTTTCTTCCTGCCATGGTCCTCTGCGACCAAAGATGCTTTCAAAGATGCCGCCAAACCCTCCGAACCCGAAGCCCAGATCTCTGAAGATGGACTCGAAGTCCGTTGTCCTGAATATGTCCTCCCAAGTGTATCTCTGATCGATTCCGGCATGCCCGAACTGATCGTATTGAGTTCTCTTCTCATCATCAGAGAGAACAGCATATGCCTCGGAGATCTCTTTGAATTTCTCCTCAGCATCAGGAGACTTGTTTCTGTCGGGGTGGTACTGAAGTGCCAGTTTTCTGTATGCATCCTTCACCTGTTCTCTTGACGCGTTTCTTGGTATACCGAGGATCTCATAGTAGTCTCTCTTCATTTAGAACCAGACCGTTCATTTCTTGGGCAAGAATTACGACTTCTTCTCCTCATCGACTACTTTGTAGTCGGCATCCACCACCTTGTCAGGTTGCTTCTCTGTCTTCGGCGGGGGAGGCGCCTCCTGCTTACTAACCTGCTGGTACACGGCTGCGCCGACCTGCTGCAGTACCTTCGCCAGTTCGTCAGTCTTCTCTTTCATCTTGGGCACATCTTTTCCTGCAAGGGCCTCCTTCAATTCGGAGACTCCTTTGTCTATCCTTTCGACATTGTCCTTTCCAAGTTTATCCTTTAGATCGGTCTTGGTCTTCTCGGCAGTGTATATCAAAGAGTCAGCGCTGTTGCGCGCCTCTGCTTCCTCCTTCTTCATTCTGTCTTGCTCAGCGAATTGTTCCGCTTCTTTTATCATCCGTTGCTTTTCCGTTTCTGACAGCTTGGTAGAGGCGGTGATCGTGATCTTCTGTTGGTTTCCAGTTGCCATATCTTTTGCAGTGACGTTCAGGATTCCGTTCACATCAATGTCAAAGGTGACTTCTATTTGTGGCACGCCTCTTGGCGCAGGAGGTATCCCTGTGAGATTGAACATGCCCAAGGAGACGTTATCGGCGGCCATTGGTCTTTCACCCTGAAGAACGTGAACGGTGACCATTGTCTGAAAATCTGCTGCTGTCGAGAAAATCTGACTCTTTCTTGTCGGTATTGTCGTATTCTTTTCTATCAATCTCGTGAAGATTCTGCCGAGGGTCTCCACACCGAGCGAGAGCGGTGTCACATCTAAGAGAAGAAGATCCCTGACCTCACCAGTCATCACTGCTGCCTCGATTGCGGCGCCGACTGCCACACATTCCATCGGGTCTACTCCTAGTTCAGCAGACTTGCCCATGAAATCCTCAACGAATTTTCGAACGAGAGGCATCCTAGTTTGTCCACCGATGAGGATGATCTTGTCTATGTCCTTAGGCTCTATTGAACCGCCCTTGGCACCGGCTAGGACCTGCCTGATCGGAGTCTCAATCCGATCGACGATCGGTCGAGCCAGCTCCTCCAGTTTGGCTCTGCCAAGAGTCATGTGGAAATGCTTAGGTCCTGAAGCATCTTGAGCGATGAACGGCAAGTCGACATCGGTCGTCACCATTGAGGATAACTCTATTTTGGCCCTTTCAGCAGCCTCTTTGAGGCGTGTCATAGCCATCTTATCAGCTCTCAGATCGATTCCGTTTGTTCTCTGGAACTCTTCTACCAAGCAGTCTCTGACTACATTGTCGATGTCTGCACCACCAGTTTTCGTGTCTCCACTCGTCGAAAGAACCTCAAAGGTGGCCACTTCTCTGCCCGACTTCGGATCTGGTGCTTTGGCCATTTCCATGAGTGTGACATCATGAGTGCCTCCGCCGAAGCTGAACACCATTATCTTCAACTTCTTGCCGAGCTTGTCCAAGCCATATGCAAGACAAGCTGCAGTCGGCTCGTTAATCAGTCTGGTAACTTTGAAGCCCGCGATCTCTGCAGCATCTTTCGTAGCTTGTCTTTGATTGTCGTCAAAATGAGCTGGAACAGTAATTACAGCCGTATCGACTTTCTCACCCAAAAAGGCTTCGGCATCACGCTTTATCTTCTGCAATATGAATGCGGATAACTGCTGAGGCGTGTACTCCTTTCCGAATACTGAGACTGGAGAGGGAGTCCCCATCTTCCTTTTGATCTCAATGATTGTGCCTTCAGGATTTGAGGCCGCTTGACGCTTTGCTGGTTCCCCAACAAGCAGACCCCCTTCCTTGGTGAAGGCAATGACAGAAGGGAACATCTTTCCGGCCATCGTTGGTCCTTCAGCACTTGGGATGACAACTGGTCTGCCAGCCTCCATTACGGCAGCAGCGGAGTTGGTTGTCCCAAGATCTATGCCGAGGATCTTTGGCATCATACACACCTCAACTGAGTGGTTCTGTGCTTAGACTGTTACTCAAGGTAACGGATTGAGGTTTATAAACGTTACTTGCAGTAACAGAGCACCTGCGGAAGCGAAAAAGAGTTCGTCGCGAGGTTAAGCCTTGTACGGCTTGCATGTTGACTCACATTTTACCCATCAATAGCCTTCGTACCAGTCTCTATGTAGGTTCCGTACTCGGCTTTCGTGCGACCTCAACTATGCTGGGCCTGACAACCTTGTCGCCCAAAACATATCCCCTCCTGAACTCTCGTACCACAGTACCATCCTCATAGTCGGCAGAAGAAACGAAGCCGATCGCCTCATGCCTCGTCGGATCGAATTTCTTTCCTACAGAATCAATCGGCGACAAGCCCTTCTGAAAGAGAACGTTCTGCGTCGCTTTCAAAACTAGTTCCAACCCCTCAACGACTGCGTCCTTGTTGTCAGAGCTTTTGCCAGCATTCAAGGCGCGCTCAAGGTCGTCAAGGATCGGTAGAAGGCTGACTATGAGATCCTCATGGCCATACTTGACCATCTCTTCGATCTCTTTCTTAGTACGCTTCTGTAAGTTCTCGAAGTCGGCCTGGAGGTACTTCAGGCGTGTCAGATACTCTTCGTTCTTCTCTTTTTCCTCCTGCAATGCCTTTTCAAGCCGTACTGATTCAACGGCCGAAACGAAGGTCTTCTTGGAAGGGCTCTTCACTTCCTTGGACCCGCTCTCCTGCGACACGACCTGTGAACCATCAGGCTGTGTCAACATTCAATCCCTCGATCTGAAAACGCCTCATGCCCTTCCCAAGTATTCCTTGAACCCTTGCTTGGCTGTCTCAACGTTCCCTAGCAGGGTCGAGAGAACCGTGGTTGCGTAACGTTTAAATTTTTCTTGTTGGCCGCAACTTCTCCGATGATATAGGAGGAAACGTGTTTGGCATATCTCGCAGGTCAACCCGTGCTAATCCTGAAAGAAGGCACCTCGAGAAGCAGAGGCAGAGATGCTCAGCGATCAAACATGGCGGCTGCTAAGATCATCGCAGAGCTTGTCAAGAGTACACTTGGTCCACGTGGAATGGATAAGATGCTTGTCGACACGCTTGGAGACGTAACAGTCACTAATGACGGCGCAACCATATTAGACGAGATCGAAGTTCAGAACCCCGCTGCGAAGATGATGGTTGAGGTCGCGAAGGCGCAAGATAAGGAAGTGGGGGATGGGACAACGACAGCGGTTGTTCTCGCGGGAGAACTACTTAGAAGGGCCGAGGAGCTTCTCCAAGACCAGATCCATGCAACAATCATAGTGGCCGGCTATAGGAACGCAGCTGACAAGGCACTTGAAATTCTGGATCAAGTAGCCGTTCCTGTAGGCCTAGATGACAAGGAGACTCTCAAGAAAGCAGCACTCACGTCGATGCGCAGTAAGATAATTGAGGGAGCGCGAGACCATCTCGCAAAAATCTCCATAGAAGCTGTCGACCTAGTGAAGGAGAAGAGGGGAGACGCCTTCACAGCAGATGTCGACAATATTCAACTCGTCAAGAAGCAGGGGAAGAGCGTACTGGACACTCAGCTTGTCAAAGGCGTAATTATTGACAAGGAAGTTGTTCACCCTCGAATGCCGAAGACCGTAAGAAATCCGAAGATCGCACTTCTAGACGCCGCCTTGGAGATCGAGAAGACAGAGATGAGCGCCGAGATCAGAATCACCGATCCCACGAAGATGAAGATGTTCCTAGATCAGGAAACACAAATGATGAAGAAGATGGTTGACAAGATCAAGACATCTGGCGCCAACATCGTCCTCTGCCAGAAAGGCATAGACGACATGGTTCAGCACTTCATGGCTAAGGAAGGAATAATGGCTGTTCGAAGGATAAAGCAGTCAGATATGGAAAAGCTTGCGAGAGCATCCGGCGGCAGGGTCGTAACGGACCTAGACGACCTCAAAGCAGAAGACCTCGGCTATGCAAGCTTGGCAGAGGAAAGGAAGTTCGGCGAAGACAAGATGGTTTTCATCGAAGGTTGCAAGGATCCCAAGGCTGTTGGAATACTGATCAGAGCTGGACTTGAGAGGCTCGTTGACGAAGTAGAGAGGGGCCTCAAGGATTCACTTCACGTAATTGCGGACCTCGTAAAGAAGAACCGCTTGGTTGCAGGTGGAGGAGCCATCGAAGAGGAGCTGGCCAAGAGGCTGAAAGAATACGCAGCGAAGGTCGGAGGAAGAGAACAGCTAGCGATCGAAGCATTCGCGGAGTCCCTTGAATTTATACCGAAGACTCTGGCAGAGAATGCCGGCCTCGATCCAATTGACATCATGGTGGCTTTGAGGGCATCTCATGAGAAACCGGGCGGATTGTGGATGGGCATCGATGTCTACACTGGCAAACCAGTCGACATGATGAAGATCGGAGTGATTGAGCCGACCGTTGTGAAGGAACAGGCAATCAAGTCAGCGGTTGAAGCGGCATCCATGATCCTGAGGATAGATGATGTCATAGCCGCAGCAAAGCCCCCGCCGATGCCTCCCAAGGGTGGTCCGGAAGGGATGCCGCCGGAAATGTGAGGAGGTGGATGAATAATGGCTGAAGCAGTTCCTGCCACAATCGGTGGTCAACAGGTCCTGATTCTCAAGGAAGGTTCGCAGAGAACCGTAGGAAGAGAAGCACAGAGATCCAACATCTCCGCGGCGAGAATAATTGCAGATGTTGTCAGATCCTCCCTAGGGCCGAAGGGCATGGACAAGATGCTGGTCGAGAGCTTTGGCGACATCACCGTTACGAACGATGGCGCAGTCATACTGAAAGAGATGGACATCCAGCATCCTGTCGCAAAGATGATGGTGGAAGTCTCCAAGGCGCAGGACGACGAGGTAGGCGATGGAACTACCACAGCGGTCGTATTGGCTGGAGAACTCCTAACCAAGGCTGAAGGATTGCTTGACAAAGACATCCATCCAACAGTCATCGTGGACGGATACAGGAAAGCCACAGAGAAGGCCCTTCAACTGATAAGAGGGCTGGGAATCAGCGTCAAACCTGATGACAGACAGATGCTGAAGCATGTGGCGGAGGTTTCTCAATCTGGAAAATCACTCCGAGAATATAGCGGCCACATTGCTGATGTTGCGATAGATGCGGTTCTACAGGTTGCAGAGAAGACTGCGGAAGGCTACAAGGTGGAGGTTGACGATATCAAAGTCGAGAAGAAAGCCGGCCAGTCAACTGCTGACACAAAGCTTGTCAAGGGTATCGTACTCGACAAGGAGATAGTCCACTCAGGAATGCCCAAGAGAATCGAGAATCCAAAGATAGCACTTCTCAACTGCCCATTGGAAGTCGAGAAGACCGAGTTTGACGCAAAGCTCAGCATCACTGACCCCGATCAGATGAGCGCGTTCCTCGACGAAGAAGAGAGGATGCTGAAGGAGATGGTCGAGAAGGTTGCAAAGACCGGAGCAAACGCCCTCATATGCCAGAAGGGAATAGACGACGTTGCTCAGCACTTTCTAGCCAAGAAGGGAATTCTGGCAGTCCGCAGGGCATCTGAAAAGGACATGGAGAAACTGAGCAAAGCAACAGGAGCCAAAATCGTCACGAACATCGACGACCTCACCGTGCAAGATCTCGGCTCAGCTGCGCTAGTAGAGGAGAGGAAGGTCGCCGACGACAAGATGACTTTCATCGAAGGTTGCAAGGACCCGAAGGCCGTTACGATAATGGTCAGGGGTGGAACGGAACGTACAGTTGACGAGACTGAGAGATCAATCCACGATGCTCTATGTGTTGTCAGAGACGTGGTCCGCGACCCCAGAGTGGTTGTAGGCGGCGGAGCCGTCGAAGTCGAGTTGGCTTCGCAGCTGAAGCGCTGGGCTGAGGGCCTCACAGGGAAAGAGCAGCTCGCGGCATTTGCCTTCGCAGAGGCCTTGGAAGCACTGCCGATGACCCTAGCTGAGAACGCGGGTCTCGACCCAATCGACATATTGGCTGAGTTGAGATCGAGGCATGAGAAGGGAGAGAAGTTGGCCGGCATCGATGTCTTCTCGGGGAAAGTTGGAGACCTGAGCAAGCAGAACATCTACGAGCCGGTCGCAGTCAAGGAGCAAGCCTTGAAATCCGCAGGAGAAGCAGCCACAATGATCCTCAAGATAGACGATGTGATCGCCGCTGGAAAGCCAAGAGAGGGACCTCCGTCGAAGCCGGGGAAGAAGGAGGAAGAAGAGCCCTCTTCTGAATTCGAATAGAACGTGGAAGAAAGGCATCCAAACCATACGCAACTCTCTGGTTCCCCTCTCCTTCTGTTTTTCTCTTCCGACTATTCTTTCCGCAAAGGCATTGACATGAGCAATGTGACGGTTCTCCCGGTACTCGGGAATAGACGCTCAGTTGAAAATGCCACAGGATGGCTTGGGCAGTCAAAATACGATGCACTTCTCCTTGGCTTGCCACAGGACCTTGAAAACTTTGTTCAGAGCTACGCCAGAGGCGAAGCTTCCGAAGATGAACTCTGGAACAGCTATCAGATTATGACCGGCACATCTAGGCCATTTGTGAACTCTCTGAGATCTAGGTTCAAACCGCTTCTCAAGTATCTTTCTGACAGGACCAGAAGACACGAGATCGACATATACTGCTATGATGATCTGGCGACGCACATCCAATCAGGAAATCTCGCTGAGAAAGTTCTGCTACTCTCCTTTCGAGGAAGGGTTTGTCGTGATCTGAATCTGGAGAAATGGCGCCGCATCCTCCTTGAAGAGCTTCGTGCCATGCAGTCAACCTGGAAAGAATCCGTCGAGAATCTTGTTGAAAAGCTAACGGTAAACATTGAGAACATGGTGCTCTACGAAGGCCTTATCGGGCCACTAGTGAAGCAGCTACAGAAATGTGGGCTATCTGTTAAAGTTGCGCGTGTTCCGACTCATTGGCGCTCTCCACTTGACGCCCTACGGACGGCACTGTGGCTTAGAGGAGAGTCCTATCTTACTGACGAGAACATCAAGACAGCCGTCGAACTCCACATGAAGTATCTCGAGACTGTCATCTCATCAGACGACCTTGACGAATCAGAAAGAAAATGGTCCGATGCGGTCTCTTTCCGGAATAGACGACGAAGAGAAAGCGCGCGGTTCCAAGCTGGTTGACCAGTTTCGGTCACAATCTATCGACCGATCCCATTTTCGACCACAACAGATAATATGCCACCACGCATAGCTACGCGCGGAGCTCAAGAAGCTCAAGGAAAAAGGCGAAACGATGCCAAAGAAGAAAGGTAAGAAAGGAAAGAAGAAGTAGAGGCGGGCCGGAATTCCGGTTCTATCCTCCATTTTTTTGGGATTGGGTCTACTTTTCGATTCTATAGGAGTTCGTCATTTGAGCTTTTTCTGCCAGCATAGCGCGTACAGGGCAATATTTCTCCTCTGACAGTTGGATCGCTCTCTGAATCTTCCTCTCATCCAGGTTCCTTCCCTTCAGAACATATTCGACGTGTATCCTTTCGTAATATCTGGGAGGTTCCGGCCTTCGATGTCCAGTCAGGCTCACGGTAAACTTGGTTAGGTTTTGGCGCTGCTTCTTGAGAATAGTGACGATGTCGATGCCTGTACATCCTCCAAGAGCCATCAGAAGGAGCTCCATTGGAGTCACACCTGCGGGATGACCGTTGGCATCTGCCGCATCTATGACCAGGGACTTACCGTGCGCATTTGTTCCCCTGAATCTGAGTTGTCTTGACCACTCGACTTTGACTGTTGTCTCCATGACATCACCGATATGTCAGATCACTTCGCTCCGACATGGGCCACGAGTTCGATCTCGACCTTTATGCCCTGAGGTAGCGCCACCCCAACCGTTGATCGGGCAGGAGGATCGCCTTTGAAGAACTTGGCGTATTCACTATTCATTCGAGAGAATTCACTCATATCGGCCATGAAGACCGTTGTCTTCACAGCGTCATCAAGGGAGGCTCCAGCTGCTTCCAGAATCGATTGCAGATTGACCAAGGCCTGACGGGTTTGCTCCTCAATGGTTGTTCCTATCTCGCCGGTCGCGGGGTTCCTTCCAACTTGGCCCGCACAGAAAATGAAGCTCCCCGCCTTGACTGCTGGGCTGTACGGTCCAATTGGCTTAGGAATCCTGTCACCTTTCACTGCAACCTTCGTCATGTCAATCATCCCTTGCTTTCAAGAATTCTTATTGTATTAGAGCTTGCGGTATGAAGAGGGAGAAGATCAAAGATGTAGACTTTCAATAGGGAGTTGGAGCCGGGGACAGGAATCGAACCTGTGTCTAGCGGCTCTGCAGGCCGCTGCCTGAACCATTCGGCCACCCCGGCATTACGGTGACCATCGCAACCTTGTAGAATGCTCATCGCTTGCTCTGACGTGCTCTCCTCCAGATCGTTGAATAGGGCAGATCGTGAAGCACTACGCCAAGTTTCTCTAGTTCTCTTCTGACGCTATCCGCCTCGTCATACTTCTTCTCCGCTCTGAGGGCATCCCTCTTCTCGAGTACCAATTGAACCAAGTCTCTGAATGCTCTATCATGCGGCCTATGTAACTCAGATGTTGCAAGATCGCCAAAGAGCACGAGTCCGACCGCCCCCAAAAGATCCTTAGTCATCAACGCGGTGGGCCGACTGATGTTTCCTCCAGCGTTAAGGTGGTTTGCGATACGTCGTGCCAATTCGAGTATGGCGGATAGGGCAAGAGGAGTGTTCAGGTCGTGACTCATTGCTTCCTCAAATGTGAACCTCGAAGAACTCAGTTGAGTGAGTAGCGCATCCTCACTAGGCGTTGTTGATGATTGTCCGTCGCCGGCGTAGTGCTCCACCGTCGCCCAGAGTTCGCTGATCTTGTCCGCATGTATGAGCGCTGTATGAAGAGACTCTTCGTCGAAACTCATGGTTTTCCTGTAATGAGTTGAGAGCAAGAATATTCTAACAGGTAACGCTCCGTATCTTTCGACTGCATCCCTTACCGAAACGAATTCTCTCATGGATTTTGACATCTTTCGGCCATTCAGTAGCAGGTGCCTAACATGCAACCAGTATCTGGCAGGAAGCTTTCCAGTCGCGGCCTCGCTCTGTGCTATCTCATTCTCGTGGTGCGGAAACCTATGCTCTTCGCCTCCGCAGTGTATGTCGAAGCTCTCGCCTAGATACTTCATCGCCATTGCAGAACATTCAACATGCCAACCCGGCCTGCCACGCCCCCAAGGACTATGCCAATATGGCTCTCCTGGTTTCGATTTCTTCCATAGGACGAAGTCTCCGATCTCTTCCTTCTCGTACTCATCCTTGCTCACTCGTCTGCTGGAACCAGCTTCAAGCCTGTCCTTGACTACTCCGGAGAGCTTTCCGTATGCCCCGGATTGTGATATTCGAAAGTAGACGCCGTCGTCTGTCTCATAGGCGAATCCTTTCTCCATCAGCTTCTCAATCAGCTCTATCATCTCTTGGATGTGTTGAGTGGCAAGGGGATGCACGTTAGCTGGCGCTATGCCAAGCTTCAACCTGTCCTCAAAGTATGATTGCGTGTAACGGCTGACGTATTGTTGGAAGCTTTCGCCTGACTCGTTGATCCGTCGTAGAATCTTGTCGTCTATGCTTATGTCCGTCACGTTCGAAGCATGAAAGGCCTCGTAGCCCAAGTACTCTAAGTATCGCTTCAGTACGTCCCAGACAATGTATGCCCTAGCATGACCGAGATGCATGAGATCATTCGCGGTGAGACCGCACGTGTACATTCTGACCCGGTTTGGTTCAAGCGGAACGAAGGGCTCCAGACGTTTGGTGAGGGTATTGAATAGGACAAGATCAGGCTTGGGGGCTGAAGGTGTAGCAGGTGCGGGATGAGAATCAGCAGTGTCTAGAGTCAGCTGTGGCCGGTTGGCAAACTAGCCCACCGTGCTTCATCAATAGGCACCGTTCGCAGAAGGCGCTCGGCGAGCATATAAGTGTGGCGCCACTTGCGAGGCGTTCTCCCAGTTGATGCCTAGAATTCAACCTCGCCACGGAACGCTATCTCTGCTGGTCCCGTGAGCAATACAGTTTTGAGTAAGCCGTCCTTAACTACGATTGTGGCCGTCAGACGACCTCCCTTCGTCATGACTTCTATTGGCCTGTTCGCTGAGGTTCTTCCGGCAAGGTAGGCGGCTACGGCTGCGGCTGCGACGCCTGTTCCACACGACAAGGTTTCACGCTCGACCCCACGTTCATACGTTCTGACTCTTAGTAAGCCATCGAACTCAACAAAGTCGACATTCGTCCCACGTGGAAAGATTGTCCTCATATGCCGCACGGCTCTTCCCACTTCTTCCACATCGATGTGCTCTATGTCGTCCGCGAAGATGATAGCGTGTGGAACTCCCGTGTCTACCGCGGTCATCTGGACTGCACCGACGTTTGGAACGCTAATCCTTCTGCCGACGAATGTACCTCCCTGAGCCCCTATGGGAATCTCACCAGGTCCTAATCTAGGGCTTCCCAAAGAAACTTGAACCTTGAAGATGTTGCGTCGTCGCCGACTCACCAACGCTCGGATGATCCGTCTCATCGTGGCAATGGCGATCTCTTTTCCCATCGGCGCGATTCCAGAGTAAACTGCGTAGGCAGCGACGCATCGTGCACCATTCCCGCACATCTCAGATTCTGAGCCATCGGGCATGAAAAACCGTGCGGCTAGCGCCGCACTTTTCTTCCTTATCATTGCTAGAAAGATTGTTCCGTCAGCACCAATGGATCTGTGCCTATCGCAAGCTCGTCTCGCGAACCTACGACGCAGTCTCTTGCTCATGACCGAAGTCCTAGTTTCGTCTATGAGGATGAAGTCGTTGCCGCACCCATGCATTTTCACGAAAGGGATCCTCAAGAGTTCACCTCAACTCAAAGAGTTTCATTTCTCAGTAGGTCTTCGTATGTCTCGCGGGAACGAATCAGCCTACCGACTCCATTCTCGACCATGACGACGGCGCATCTAGGGTATGAGTTGTAGTGGCTTGACATCGTGAATCCATATGCACCTGTGTCTAACACCGCGAGCAGGTCTCCTTCTGCCAGCTTCGGCAGCTCTCGGTCCTTCGCGAGGTAGTCACCTGACTCGCAGCACGGCCCACCAATGCTGTATCTTGCCGCTGACGGCTTCGATGCTTTGTTCGCCGCGATGACGTGATGGTATGCTTCGTACAGTGCAGGTCTGAGAAGAAGGTTCATGCCGGCGTCGACGATCGCCCAGTTTCTTCTGGCTGTTTCTTTGACAATACCAACTGTTGTGAGGAGGATTCCGGTGTCGCCGGCTATGGCTCTTCCCGGTTCGAGGATTAGGGTTGGTAAAGGAAAACCTCGCTCACGGGCGTGCTCTCTAATCGAGGAGGTGATTATGTCAGCATACTCACTAGTAGAGGTATGAACTTCGCTAGGCGAATACGGAATGCCTAGCCCGCCTCCGAGATCGATCAAGCTGATCTCCAAGCCAAGTTTGTCTCGTAGGTCACCTATCAGATCAAGAATACGGGAAACACTATCTCTGAATGGTTCTACGCTCGGTATGTCTGATCCGATGTGCGCCAGTACTCCTGCAACATTGATGTTCTTCTCTTTGCTCGCCAGTTCGTATGCATCGAAGGCTTCTTCGATCCAGACTCCGAACTTGTGCTCTCGAAGACCTGTTGCCAAATGCGGATGAGTCGCTGCTGGGATGTCTGGGTTTACCCGAACTCCTATAGTGGGCTTCTTTCCGACCTGAGCGGCCACTCTACCGATTCTCTTGATCTCTGTCGTCGAGTCTGCGTTGATGAGTCCTACCTCTGTATCGATTGCCGTTCGGAGTTCTTCTGGAGTCTTATTCGGGCCGTCGAAGACTATCTTCTCTGGCGAAACTCCGGCTTTTAGCGCGACATGGAGTTCGCCTCCAGAGGCGACCTCTGCCCCAGCTCCTTCGTCCTTCAGTAGCTTGCAGACTGCTAGGTGACTATTCGCTTTGTAGGCGAAGCAGATGAGGACCTTGTCATACATTGACTTGAAAGCGTTCTCGAAGCCTCTGTAGTTCTTTCTTAGTCTCTCTGCGCTCATGACATAGAGGGGGCTTCCGAACTTTCTTACCAGTTCAATTGTATCAACGCCTTCGATGAGAAGGCGGCCGTTCGCATCAACAAAGAGGTGGTCTCTGTTTCCAAGGTCAGGACGCAAACGTCATCCCCAGAAACCGGCCAACTCCTTCCTGTATGCGAATAGAGCAGGGATCCCGCCAGTGTGGATGAAGACTACTGTCTCGTCTCTCTCGAAGTATCCTTGACGGATCAAGTCCATGAGGCCCCACATCGCCTTTCCCGTATACACTGGGTCGAGAAAGATTCCTTCGACCCTAGCAACCGCCACCATGGCGTCGAAGACCTCCTTTTGGAGAATTCCGTAACCCTTGCCGGCGTATTGGTCGAGGAAGTCCACCTCCTTCAGAGAAACGGAGACATGAGAATCGATCAGTCTCGCACAGCCGTTGGCAATGTCGACGATCTTGTGGATCAATGGATCGCGGGAAGCCCCATCACTGATTCCTAGAACCTTGCCTTCGAAGTTCAATGCCTTGGCTCCGAATAGTAGCCCTCCTTGGGTTCCGCCTGAACCTGATGAGAAGGCTATATGGTCCACCTTCGTGTTCATCTCAACGGCCTGAGAGACGATCTCAAGCATGGCGTTTGCGTAGGCTATGGCGCCGATGGGGTTTGATCCTCCCGACGGGACTATGTAGGGTGCGCCTC
>CAZFRJ010000003.1:0-21649 GCA_964521355.1 uncultured Candidatus Bathyarchaeia archaeon
GTCCGCTGGGCTTCTTGCAGGTGAGCCTCGCATCGCGCAGCATGATTCTTGGACTTCTCGTTCCAGTCGCAGCAACCCTTGCCTTCACAATTCTTTTTGGAAGGATCTTCTGCGGTTGGATCTGTCCAGCCGGAAACCTGACGCAACGTTTCGGAGAAGCTGGCCTTCTCAGGAGAGCTCCCAGTCTGAGACTGACGAGTCTTTTTGAACAGATCCCCACACGGCTCGTCCTGCTCGGCTCAGTTCTCGCAGCGAGCGCCATATTTCGATATCCTGTCTTCTGTGTCATCTGTCCAATCGGAATCATCTCTAGAAACGTGATCTCGCTCTTCCAGTATGGTTCAGTCGGCCTAGACCTCATATTCATTCCTGTGATCGCGGCATTGGAACTTGGCCTGGCGCCATGGTGTAGTCACATATGTCCGCTAGGAACAACCTTGCGAATCTTCGGCCAAAAAAGCCCGTTAGTTCCCATAGTGGACAAGGCCAAGTGCATAGGCTGCTCGATCTGCACAAAGGTCTGCAACATGAAAGTTCCGTTGCTTCAAACCTCAAACTTGGAAGACTGTTCCAAATGCATGGAATGCAGTTTGAGATGTCCAACAAGAGCGATAGAATGGAGAAAGAAAGCCAAGCCCTAGACAGCTGAAGGCTGCAACAGGGTGGCCATTCGCAGAAGGCACTTCTCTGTATTGGAAAACAATATGAAAAGCAATGCATATGGATTGTGCGGCCACAAGATCCCGGGAATATGGGACGTACCCTAATAGGCCGTATTCGTGGTCAGCAACCTACATTAGTTGAGACAAAAGATACGATGATCTTAGCCTAGTTCTATCTTCGTTCCGATACCGGCCTCACGTGCCTTTCTATACGCAAGGTTGGCTGCGGCTGCATCTTGTATCCCCAAGCCAACTGATTTGAAGAGCGTTATCTCATAATCATTCTCTCGTCCAAGCTTCAGTCCAGCAACGATTTCTCCAAGCTCAGCGTGGATGTCACTTCGGTGTATCACGCCAGATCGCAATGGGATGATGAGGTCGCCAGCTTCTTCCAGCGCCGCTTGGAGCGAGTCTACGACGATCTTTGACCTGCGAACAGCAGAATCGTCCAGTTCTCTTGCGTCAGGTGTGAACGACCCTATTGCGTTGACGTGAGTTCCGATCTTCAGGTAGTCTCCGTTGAAGACTGGCGTTTTTGATGTTGAAGCGGTGACTACTATGTCCAACTCTTCTACGACTCCTTCAGGATCGTCTTCAGTACGTACGTCTATTCCTAGGCTTCGGCTCGTCTCTTCAGCGAACCGTTCACCTCTGTCTCTAACGATGTCGTAGACAACGGCCGAGTGCACGTTCCTAACTTCTCTGATGGCCTCAAGCTGCGTTTTGGCTTGAGTCCCGGCGCCAAAAATCCCAACGACTTTCGCATCTTTCCTAGCAAGATACTTTGTGGCAACGCCACTTGCGGCTCCGGTTCTCATAGCCGTAATGAAGGTTCCCTCCAACACGGCCTCTGGCTTACCTGTCTCTGGATCGTTTAGAACTATGATAGCCATCACGGTGGGCAAGCCGTACTTTGACGGGTTGTTCTTGTATGACGTGACGATCTTAGTTGTCAGGGCGTTTGCGCGGCTTAGGTAAGCTGGCATTGCTCCCACCCATCCTGCTCTATCACCCACAGTAAGCCCAACCCTAGTGGGCATTACAGCAGTTCCGGAGGCAAGTTCCTTGAAAGCTTCTTCTACCGCGGCAATCGTATCCCGCATCGTCAACACACTCTCAAGGTCCTTTTTGGAAAGAAAGAGCACCAAAGCTCCTCAGCGTTAAGGTCTAGGTCTCTGAAATAACAGTTTTTCGTAAGCGCGCCCAGTCTGTTGACGATGTCACGTGAGATCGAAGATGCTACCCATCTAACACTGGGCGAATCGATACTCATGCAGAGGTCAACGTTACGGCCTTCAGCATCCTGTCGATAAGAATGCTCTGAGTTTGGAACAGCTTTGCAGGTGGCAAGTGTTAAATAGAAATCGTGAGCAAAAGGCAAGCTACGTACCAAAACCAAAAGAGAGGTACGATAGCAAATGAAAAGTGTGGAAAAAGCGGAGACTACTATGAAACGACGTACGTTCATTGGACTTACGGTTGCTGGAGGCATTGCTGCTGGTTTTCTCGCTGGATGGCTTGCAAAACCTCCGGAATACATTACGAAAGTTGAGAAAGTCCTTGAGAGAGTGACTGTCAAAGAGGAGATCTATCCGCTGAGGAGGATCATCAAACCCGAGAAGGGATGGCACAAGGTGGTTGACTACGATCGATGCACAGGGTGCAGGATCTGCGAATTTGAATGCGCAACCAGATATCAACCGGCAGGTTTTCCGGGCGTGAACCTAGAGTATTCGCATGTAAGAGTAAACAGATTCCTCTACGTGGACGCACCAATATTCTGTCGGTACTGCACCTTGGAAGATTGGGTTGAGGGAACGAAGAAGGCTCCGTGCGAATACGCCTGTCCGTTCGAGGCTCTGGTGAGAGTAGAGGAAGTGAAAGAGAAGGGAAAGATTGGGAATGGGTACAGGTGGATTGACCCTGCGAAATGTGTCGGACTGGAGGAGTGTGGTAGATGCTTGGAAATATGCGAAGAGCAATTCGGAAGCGGCATAGTCTTCCTTCCACCAGACGCAAAGGGCATAAAGAGAGGCGCCGTGTGCACGATGTGCGCGGGAGAGCCTGCCTGCGTTGAGGCTTGTCCGGAGCAGGCTTTGAGGTTTGAGCCGCCTCAGCAAGATGGCAGGTACTATGCTCACAGGCCAACTGACCTCGCGGAGATGTTGTATATGAAACTCTACAAAGTAAGGTGGAAACTGAGATGAGTGAGTTCTTCGGCGTAACCGGGAAGATACTCAGACTCGATATGACGAGAGAGAAGGCGGAGGTTCTTGAGCCAGGCCTTGACGTCTACAAGAAGCACGTCGGCGGAATTGGTATGGCTATGTACTACCTATTCAAAGAAGGCGTGGTATCGTCAAAAGTCAAACCATTCGATCCTGAGAACCTGATGCACATAATGGTGGGTCCTCTCAACGGTATTGTGCCAGGCACCCAGAGCGTCGCCGTTACCAAGGCGCCGCATAACTTCATGGCCGTATCATACTCGGGAGGATATGCCATGGGAGAAATAAAATTCGCTGGCTGGGACGGTGTCCAAGTATACGGAAAGGCGAAGGATCTACTCTGGGTATCAATAGTTGATGATAAGGTCGAGTTCCACGACGCAAAAGATCTCAAAGGCAAACTGACTGATGAGACAGAAATACTTCTCAAGGGAAAGGTCAAGAGTCCTCTTGAGTACCGAGAGAAACGGGTCTTGACAAAGGAGAACCTACCGGTCGGCAAAGATGCATCCGGAAAAAGCGTCTCCATGTGGGACTACTGGGGCGTACGGCCGTCTCCCAAATATGCTATAGGCGAAAAGATGCTTTCAAAGACGTGGGCTATAGGCCCAGCAGGGGAGAAGGGAGTTTGGCATGCAAACATAATAACCGATGGGTCCCACGCCCACGGAAGATATGGGACAGGCGCTATCCTAGGATCGAAGAACCTGAAGGCTATCACGTTAAGAGGAACGAAGGGGCACAAGCTTTAC
Organism: uncultured Candidatus Bathyarchaeia archaeon; assembly: GCA_964521355.1. Lineage (GTDB taxonomy): Archaea > Thermoproteota > Bathyarchaeia > 40CM-2-53-6 > JALHTG01 > JALHTG01. The sequence goes on from CAZFRJ010000003.1 coordinate 3,643, forward strand.
GACAAGGCTAAGACACTTGAACTAATTAGGAACGTCGTCACCGAGCAGAAGAAGCAGACAAGATGGCGAACCTACGGGACCGCAAACGTGCCAGCGTCGGCCAGTAACTATGAAGATGCCTATCCGATAAGAAACTTCCAATACCTAGCCTGGCATGATCCTCGTGCAGTCTCAGGTATGACAGGCTCATTCCTAGACGAAGTCTCTTGGGTCAAGCACCAGTCTTGCTGCTCAATCGGATGCCAGATCTGTTTCAAGACCTCGAGGATCACCCACGATGATCCCGCCCTAGATAAGACCATTACCGATATGCCGGACTGGGAGGCTCAGGGAAACGTGGGAGGACTGATGGACTTCGTGGTCGCGGAGGATGTGTTCCCCGGAAAGACACCGGCAGATCCCTACTTAGGAGACCACTGGAATAAGACAGAAGCAGCTCATAGACTTCTCTACATTACCAACATGTTCGACGAGCTGGGCATGGACTACATTGAAGGCGGAGTGCACATATCACTTCTGATGGAGCTCAGGCAGCGGGGGCTAATAACAAAGGAAGACCTCCTGCTTCCTGCTGACGTGGGGGACTTGACATGGGGAAACCATAAAGCAGCTGCCTGGGTGCTCAAGCAGATCGCGACAAGCGACGCAGATGTATACAAGGAGATAAGAAAAGGCACCTGGGAAACAGCGAAATACTTCGCGAATAAGAAAGGGAGACCTGAGATTCTACAGTACGCTCAGTGTACCAAGAGATATGGGCAGCCGGCGCATGATCCCAGAAGCGGACGCTGCAAGAAACCTGACGAATATATTCAGACCGAAAGGCCATGTGCACACACAGAAGGCTACGGCGATGTCGTGCCATTTAGGGCCGCCGTGGGATCCCTTGTAGGATGTACGTTCGCACTGGCACCACTTGGTGCAGGCGCCGGTCTGGCGAAGCTCGTCGAAGCCACGACAGGTTGGAAGTGTGCCGAAGCGGATCTCAATGCCCTTGGTGAAAGAGTGTACACACTCGAAAGAACGTTCAACATAGTCACTCAGGAGATAACGGATCCTGCCGCGCAGTGGGATAGCCTCTGGCCGAAGAGGTGGCTAGATCCGTTGCCTACTGGCTGGGCGAGAGGCACGACCACAGTAACCACCGATGTCGTGAAGGCTGGTCTAGAGAAGTTCTATGCGGCTCGAGGTATGGATGCAAAAGGCTTCCCCACCACCGAAACCATGAAGAAACACGGCATAGAGTACGCCGACGAATACCTGAAGAAATATCGGGGCTGAGGCCCGCTACTTTCCGCGGGCAACTCTCCCTCTTTTTTTTCTAATTCTTTCCGAAGAAGGAAGACTCAAGTAGGTGAGTAGATGATCCTTCTCAGCCCGGCATGGCAAGGTCGATAGACAAGCATGAGCACGGGAGAGAAGGACAAAGTCCTAGACAGGCGGGCCTTCCTAAGAATTGTGAGCAGACCTTCTCGGCTTGTCTCCCTAGCGACGAATAGGAAATTCTGGAACATCACGGTCCTCATGTGTTCCTGCAGAGATAAGACCTCAATAGATATGGCCGATCTCGCCCTCTTTCTTAACAAGCTGGGAGTCGGGGAAGTCCTACAGCATAGCGAGCTATGCGGACTAGAGGGAAGATCGTTTCTTGGCGACGTAATCCGAAGCCGTCCCAGTAGCATATTGGTAGCCGCATGCATGAAGCAAATGCTGTTTCGTGACATGGCGATGCAACTCGATTATCCGGCAAAATCTCTTCACATACTTGAACTTCAGGAACTCTGCGGCTGGGTTCACAGGGATTCGGAGATGGCAACAGAGAAGGCCAAGAGAATGATTGCCTCGACACTTGCAAGGATATCTGCCGACGAGTTCAAGCAGCCCACAACGGGATTCTCCAAGTTGGCCACAAGCAAAGCCCTCGATAGCACTGGGGTAAGATCCCTTTACGGAAGGCTGGACATCTGTCCAGCAAAAGACAACGTTTGCTTGCTGTGTGTAGATTTCTGTCCCCAGAAAGCTGTTGCTCATTCTGGGGGAGGCATCGTGGTCGATAGAAGGTTGTGCGTTTCCTGCGGAATCTGTGGGCTAGTATGCCCTCTCGAACTTCTGAAACTCGTTCCTCAAGATGACCAAAGCGAAGAACTTCGTCAAATTCTCATGGCAAGTCGGGACGTAACTGGTAGTGAGAAGGAGGAGATCTTGGGGCATCCGATGATTGCGTTTGTATGTGAGAACGAAGGAAAGACATCTCTCCTAGGATTAGGGTCAAACAGGATGAGCTACCCCGAAGGTATTCTGCCGGTCTTTGTAAGGTGTCTTGGCGACGTTTCGACAGGCTTCATACTCAAGGCATTGAACTGGGGGGCACAAGGTGTAGTACTCTTAGGATGTCAAGAATGTAATCAAGATTCACAGGGATACACCGCAAGTCTGGTAGGCATGTTTAGAGATATTTCGAAAGAAACAATCCTTGACGGGCGCGTGCATATTCTGAGAAGCGATCGAGGAGATTCTGAGAGACTCTCAAGATCACTCAAAGAGATCTACGCAAGGATCTTGGAGAAGGAGAAATTGAAGATAGAATATGACTCCAGGACCTACGAGGGAAGAAGAGATGAGCTTCTGGGCCTTCTCTGCAACCTCAGGAGGAACACAGATCTCAAAGAAAAGATTGTACCACACAAGATTGTGCCTATCGGCTACGTCGATATCGAGACAGACAATTGCGACTTATGCTTACGATGTGTGGACAGATGCCCAACCAGTGCGCTGCGAGTTAAAGAAGGGATCTTGCTATTTGACCATGCAAGATGCATAGGATGCGAACTATGCGTGAAGGCCTGCGAGAGAAAAGCGATGAGATTCTCACTTGAGATTCGAACCTCGAACCTTGAGAAGGAAGCAAGCCCAGTAGCGAGCGAGAACCCAAGACCTCACCCAAAGGTAACGGAGGCCGGCACATAGTGCCTGAGATCATTCCCGGCTTGTACTTGATCATGAAGGAAAGGACATACATCTACAAATCGATGTCAGAACTCTTCAGAGGCAAGCTCTCAAGGCCTCTACTCGAAGCAGTAACCCGAGAAAGGTTTCTTGACCTGGGAGTAACTATTGGAGAAGAATTCGACCGCATTAAGCAAGGTCATAGACTAATATGCGACTTCACGAGGCAATTCGAGAAGCTGCCGCAGATCGAAGACGTACTTCACAGCGAGTATGAAGAGATTCTTGCGGGCGCTGAATTTGTCCTTCAAAGAAACTACGAGACAAGTGCCGAGGACATCCTTGGTAGTCTGAAACAGTTCTTTGACAAGGAGAACTGGGTCCAGCCGAACGATTTTCCAAGGGAGCCAGACCATGTCTCGGTCGAGTGTGAGTTCATGGTTCATCTGTGCGCCGAGAGCAGGAAGTCGATACTCGATAGAATGCCAAACGTCGTGAGCGAAAATCTCAATGTTCAAAGAGATTTTCTTAGCCGACATGTATACAACTGGTTTCCAAGGTTCAGCGAAGAGTTGTCAAGGAGAGCGAGGAGCGGCTTCTACAGAGGAGTAGCCGAGCTAGCAAGCGGCTTCATAGCTGTGGACAAAGATGTGTTCCACGCGATCATGGAGGTGCCTTCGTAGAGGCGGCTCATTGTTTCATCCCTTAGCTGCAATTTTGAGAACTTGAGCCTTAGGCAGGATCCCCATCGCATTCTAGATTCAAGTGTCCCAGCGTATTGTATGGCATTTTCCAGAGACCCGGTCTCACCGACCATTACAAGAAGCTTTCCTTTGAAGAAGACTACATAGTAGAAATCGTTCAGAGGATCATACAACCATGATGCTCCATCGCCCATGTTCGGGATTTCGGTCGCGGACATGTGCCTCATTGCCACGATGAAATGATTCAACATATCGTCGACATCATTCCATCTGGGCACCCATAGGTACGGGAAACAGTCGTATCTACTTCTTTTGCAGACGAAGGCTAGCATCTGGCTGTAGGATTCTTGAGCTCCTTTCTGATTCTCAAACTCCAAGAGGACCGAACAGACACTCGAACTCTCCGTCCGAATCTCAATTCCATGCGACCTTCTGAATCCTCTTTCTCTCAAGAACTCAGCATTGAATTGGTGGCCCCACTCGCCTATTGGATAGTCGATCAACTGGAACTGGTCAGGATGATCTCTAATCTGTATGCATAAGATCCTAGACTTCTCTTTGAGATCGCTTACGTTCAGGTTGAGATCCTGCAGCGGGATGGCGTCGACCCATATGAATCTGCAAAGGGAATCCAGAACCAACATAAGTGATATGGTCAAAATCGCTATGAAGGAAAGCTTTTTCAGCCTCGTCATTTCAATCCGCTTCGATGGCTCTACTGCAAGTGTTCAAATAAGACGATTGTTGTGCAAAACGCATATTTGAAATACGACTCAACTTCATGCTGGAAGAAGATGCCTATGACTGAGAGGAAGCTGACTAGAAGGGGTTTCATAGGCTTTCTCGGCAAATTCGCATTTGCTGGCGCTGTTCTGAGCGTGCTTGGCAAAGCCGATACGGAACTAGACGCTCGAAGGCCTCCGGGTGCGGTATCGGAATCCCTTTTCGCTTCTGTGTGCGTGAGATGTGGAGAATGCGCCGATGTTTGCCCACAGAAGATAATCACACCACTGCCCTTCTCCGCTGGTCTAAGAAATGCGCAGACTCCGGCTCTTACTCCAAAGGGCATCTGCACACGAGATCTGGCTTGTATAGCGGCTTGTCCAAGTGGAGCCCTCCAACCGATCACAAGTAGAGAATTCAAGATAGGAACGGCGACCATCGATGAGGTGGAGTGTCGCAACTGTGGCTTGTGCATACCGACTTGTCGGGAAATCGTAGACGCAATCAAGTGGACAGTAGACAAGAAGAAGGTCTACATTGAATCTGACACCTGCATCGGATGCGGCGCATGCATCCCGGACTGTCCGTGGGACGCCATATACGTTACCGGTGTTAACGCGAGGAGAGCATCTTTCAAGTGGGGATGAGAATGAAGCTCAGAGGAAATTTCAGGCTCTTCAGGTGGGCTATTCAAGCGATCAGCTTCATTTTCCTTGTCCTACTGGTCGTTGCAGGTGTATGTCTGATCTCAATAGGCGCTTTTGGGATTACCTGCATCTTCGGTGCGCTCCAAAGGGCTCTCGTGGAACCAGTCTTAAGTTTGCTATCAATGCTTCTTCTCTTTTCTATTGTGCCTATCATCGGAACAATACTGCTGGGCAGAGTTTTCTGTGGGGAGATTTGTCCCGTAGGCACTATTCTGGATATGTTTTCGAGACTTCCGCGAATCGATTTCTTGAAGCCAATCGCAAATCCAATCAACAAGTTCGCATTGGCAACAGGCTTCTTGGCAAGCACGGCCATCTTGAAATATCCGTCCTTCTGTGCAGTATGTCCGATCAAAGGGACCTGCAATTCCGTTAGTGCAGGGGCATTGTTGAGGCCTGTCGAGCTTGCAGTCCTCGCGGTTCCAATGGTATTAGAGTTTGGTGGGAAGAAGGCGTGGTGTCGTTACTTGTGTCCGCTGGGGGCGAGCTTTGCCTTCCTTAGCGTAAAGAAGCTCTTTGGATTCAAAATTGACACAAAGAAGTGCTTACGGAGCTCGCATCCGACTGCATGCGGGTTGTGTGCCAAAGCTTGTCCAACTGACGCCATCAGCGAAGCAAGCTTCAAGACAGGTAAAATATCTAGGACCGAATGTATCACATGTGGCCGATGCTACGATGCATGTAGGTTTGGAGCCCTGGATTTCGGCAAAGTTTAGGGAAATCGCAACGTACCATGACACTTGGGCATGAGGAGGTCGTAGATTCTTATGAGAAAAACAACCCTAGGTTTCGGAACCCTCCTCCTGATACTGGGGTTCATGATCTACCAACTTGGTCTATTGGTAACGTTTCGCTCCACAGAATTCCAAGGACAATTGCCGTCATTTCTTAGAGGCATTCTGCCAACTGGCCTGATGGGCATAGTCATGCAGCTCGGCGGAGGCATCACGTCAATCGTAGGTCTCGTTGTATGCATATGCAGTGCAGCCTCCAGCTACAACAAGCAGATCTTACGCCGACTGGAAGATCTGATCGAGAAGCGCTCTGAAGAGCGTGTGATTCCCATGATTCGTTGCAGGTTCTGTGGAGCTGAGCTTGAGGGGCAAGCCATTTTCTGCCCAGTCTGCAATAAGTCGCAGAGATAACCATCTAATCCACAGCTGGCTCATGAAAATCAAAGTCCTTTGATACAATCCGCCTTGGCAAACTATATCTGCGACTTTCCGCAACCGGGACAGAATGTCGTGCGCACCGAGAGTGTTCTCTCACAGAACTTGCATTTTCTCTCTTCCGGTAGCCAGGGTGCACGGCGCACGAGGCCCTTCTTTTCGTAACGCTTTGCGAAGAATATTCCACTCTCCACCAAAATAATCATCGGTGTCATTAGCACAAAGTTGCCAATGAGGCCTCCATCCGGCGTTACTACGCAGGTCAGGATGAAGAGTCCTGCGTACAGGTACAGTCTGTTCTTGGTGAGAATGTCAGTGCCCATGATTCCGTACTTGACTAGAAGTATGAGAAATACAGGGAAAGTGAACACGATTCCTGAAGCCACTGTTGTAATAAACAGGATACTATAGAAGTCCATGACCGAAACTACTTGCTCTGCTCCGACGATTAAGAAGAATGGCCTGATGCTCCACATGATTGTGGGCGTTACCACCCTGTAGCCATACAGAATTCCACCAACGAACAGCGCAGAGAACGAAGCCATGAATGGATACACGTTTCCTCTTTCTTCCGGGGTGAGAGCTGGGTCAACAAATCTATACAGTTGATAAGCGAGAACGGGCATGGTCAGCGCAAACGCGACAATGAATGACGCAACCACGTACAGCTCAATCGGAGCTGTCAGCTCAAGGCCTATGAGCCTGACATCCGGAGGAAGAACGTGCTGTCTCATTGACCTCAGAAGCGCTGCAATCAAAGGATCGTAGAATTCCAGCGGGTTTTCAAAGAACGAAGGATTTGCCGGCAGTATCATCAATGCGATTGCCAAAAAAAAGAGGACACCGATGACGACCTTGAGTCGCCTTGCAAGCTCCTCAGCATGATCCCAGAAAGTCATTGACGTAGAGTCGGGCACCTGTCCAGCATTTGGAGGCATCTACGAACCGCTTCTGTCTGGGCCACTATGGTTTGCTCGTCTTTGCCTTCTCGACTATTTCTTGTGAGATCTGCTCTTTCGTCTTTCCCTCAGTGCTTATTCCCAGCTTTCGTGCTGTCTCGATGAGCATGTCATCGCTTGTGGGTCCAGGTTCTCTCTCAGGGAGTCTTGTGTAGTCTCTGGACGCTTTCTCAAACTCGCCTCGGGCTTGGCCGAGCGCTTTCGCCAAATCTGGAATCTTCTTCGGACCCCAGATGAGGATCGCCACAATGATGAGTATGATGAGCGCCCATTCCCAGCCTGAGATCAACTCAACTCACCTAGCTCGATGGTTTGGAGGAGACTCTATTTAAGCATTCTCCGAATATGCGATGCCACCCCATTGCTTCAGATGAGCATCTCGGTATTAGTGGTGACGGACTAACTGCATTTCAGGCATACATACGCTTATTGAGCGTCAGCGATAGTGCTAAATTTGGAATTATGGAGCTAGCGCTCTCAGATGATTGAAGAGGACGCTTGAGGGCTCAGACAGTTGGGGCAGGGTCGCGGGATTGTTGACAATTATGGAAGGCCTTTCCTTAATTTCCGAGTATCAATAACACAAAGATGCAATCTCAGATGCCCTTACTGCCATCGAGAAGGGCAGCCTGCGACTCAAAATGAGATGACTCCTACGGAGATAGCTAGAATCTCGCAGATTGCAGCGAAGCTTGGGGCCCGCGACATCAAGCTCACGGGTGGTGAGCCGTTGCTTCGCAGAGACGTGGTTGACATTGTTGGGCTTGTTTCAGAAATCGATGGGATACGTGAGGCGTCGCTTGTCACAAACGGAACGTTGTTAACTGACCGACTAGCAAAGCACCTAAAAGAGAACGGCCTCGCAAGAGTGAACGTGAATCTTCCCTCAGTTGACGAAGCAACCTATGAAGAACTGACTGAGGGCAAACTCGAAGAGGCGCTCAAAGGTGTCAAGGCAGCGATTAGTGCAGGCTTGACTCCTGTCAAGATAAACATGCTCATCCTCAAGGGGAAGAACGAGTATCAAGCCAATCAAATGATCAGGTTTGCCGGCAGTGTCGGCGCAGTGCTTCAGATAATCGAACTTGAACCCTTGAATCTCAAAGAGGAGTACTACAGAGAACATCATTGTTCACTCGGCCAGATTGAAGATGAGATAGCGAAGGCCGCGAAGAAGATGGAAGTGAGGAGGTCGATGCACGCTCGACCGGTTTACTCGTTAGGCGAGGTGAAGGTTGAAATGGTTCACCCAGTCGAGAACAGTGAATTTTGTCTTCACTGCTCCCGGGTAAGGTTGACCAGCGACGGCAAGATCAAGCCTTGCCTAATGACCAACGATGGGTTGGTGGATATCTTGGGGCCACTTAGAGCGGGCGAGAGCAAAGAGAAGCTGCGTGGCCTCTTTGTGGAAGCGATCAGGGGGAGACGGCCTTTCTTCGGCGCAAAGCCTAGATAGGTTTGCCCTAGCATCATTGAAAAGAGTTTTCACCAGGCTGAAAAACTGCTTGAGTGTTGCAGTCAGAACCCGAGGCAGACGCAACTGGGCCACCTGAAGTATGCCTGTATCCAAACCTGTCGCTCCAAGGTTATCGCAGAGAAGAGGCTGCACAGGTCTCTGCGACATCAGACAGTGAAGAACGACTTAAATGCAAGAGAGGCAGTGGTGATATATGCTGCAACATGAAAGCAAAGCTAGGCCCGTGGGCACATAGATCCCTCGTACTTTTGGCTGCGGGGCTCATTGTTCTCTCTGGTGTGACGCCATGGTGGACCACGAATATTCAAGCCGTATACGGATACGGGTCAAGTTGGATTACGATCTATGCGTATGGTTTGACGCACAACGCCACCTTGCTGAGAGAGTTCGTAAGAGCATATGAGGGCTCGCCTGCATTGATGTCTCTTGCCAAAATCTTCGTCTTTGCAAACGCGGCATTATGCGCCCTTAGCGTTCTTGTGAAGAAGAAATGGACTTGGCGTCTACTCGCCTTGTCGGGTCTCGCCTACCTAGTCTATTCAGTCGGTTTTATTCCTGTAATATATGAGGGGACCGGGCGCGCCCCGATTCCAGGTGAACGTTTTCCGGTTCAAGGCGAGATTGTAATTCACACAGAGTTCGAGACCCTCAAGATCTCATCATCGTTTCAATATGGCTACTATCTGGCACTCTTATCCGCCTCGCTGTGCATCGCTCTCGCTTTGGCAAGAAGATCACTTCTTGGCGATCATTTATCGCGCACATAATGGATCTGTGCAACAACCAAGGGGAGGTTGCCCTAGACCGAGTTGCACAAATGCCTTAGCCAGACTCCCGGGATCGTCTCAGATCAGAAGATCTCTAGCCCAATATCTCCATCAATGTGCTAAGGATCTTGATGACTACGGCAGAGAAGTATAGTATTCCCACGTAGAACCCGAGTAGATAGGTAACTGCGGCCTTTCTTCCCTCGCCTGCCATGACGTGAAATCTGAACGGACATCCGCCCGCCAACACGGAGAAGAACCCGGCTCCGAATCCTCCAATGACCGCAAATACCATCGGGGCTGTAAGGTTGATGCTTGGAGTTTGCAAGAGCTGGGGAAACCCAGGAACGTATCCGCCTAATGCACCAAAGGCTGTGAAGCCCAAGAGAGCGCCGATGAACAGGCCTACGAGTCCGGTTGAAGGATAGAAATCTTTGAGGATATACGGATAGCTAATCCCTCGCACGAAGCATACTCTCGATCTCTGCCCAAGATAACCAATCAATAATCCTATGACAAGAGTTGCCAGAGCGTGAATCATCGCTGAGTAGCCCCTGTCCTTCTCAGGTATTCTACTCCGGCGATCGCACCAGCGACGACGCAAAGAAATCCGATGGTAGCGTGTAGGTTTCCATAGGCTATGAACACAATTGTCCTGAGGATGCATGCACCTAACGTTAAAGCAAAATTGGCTACAAGGAATCCTAGAATGAACATCAGTGCTGGATTTCGTAGTCTGCTGGGCCTGAATTCCTTATGTTGCAAGGCGCCTATTGCAGATCCCGTTAAGACTCCAATCGCTGTCAAGACAGGTATGTTTGCAGAAACCGGTTGCGTCTGAAACGTTGTTCCCAGAATGAGGTTTGTTATCCGCACCAGAAGATCTCTAGGGTGTCCTACTAGGCATATGCCATAGGCGACGGGTGGAGCGACGCCGAGAAATGCTTGAGCCAAAGCTGACAATGTCCCAATAAGGAGCGCTGTAGTGAACACGAAGAATTTGCGGTTCATCGCATCTAACACCTATTAGCCGTCGAGGCAACCGTCACCGAATGGAGCTACCAGGCGTATCCTGAGAGGATTCTGTGTGTCCGAGGCACAACTAACAGTATCAGCCATTTGAAGAAGCTCACTTTCCCCTTTGCCTGACAGACGGGGCATGGCGTGATTCTGCGTTCAGGATCCCACAGACTTGCAGAGACTGCAGGTGGATCGGTGACTGTACGCACTTGAATTGCTTTGATGTGCACCTTGATCGTCTTTGTCGCCTTCGGGTCAACATGCACCTCTTGAATCGCCTCTCCCTGCAAAACACCTTCCTTATCGACGACCTTGATGAGCAGAAAGGCTCTGGCAGCATTCGAAGCCTCGTTTGAGACGGATATACTTACGACGTAGCTCATTTCATACGGGCAACCGACGTACGTTTCAACGAATCGAGATTCGACCACACGCAGACCGCTGCCGGCACTAATAGCGGGAACAGTTCCTGCACCTCCGCACACAGGACAGTAGATCTCGACCGTTGCGGCTGCTGCGAGAGTCGTGACGGATACTATGAATACGAGAACCTTTGAAGACGTACCTTTCAACTCTCGAGCTCACCACAGCTAGCCTTTCCTATCGTGGTGAAAACAGTGCATGGAAGCGCGATCGAATGCAGAGAAGCGCAATTCAACCTACTTGCGTCTTTCGGATAGCGCTCTTTCCGCCTCTTCATCAATTCTTTTCTCCTTGTCTTCTGCTTTTGATAGTTCTCGTTCGAACATCTTCAAGGCGGCGCTTCTCCATCGTCTGCCAATGTCCATGGTTTTTATGCTGAAGGCTCTTAGAGCCCACCTATTGAAAAGGCGTCTAGTTAACCTAAAGGGCTCAACTTCTATGCGATTATCCGCCAGCATAATGTGCCACATTCGCGGAGCCTCAACAATCCTGCATTTTCCAACCAAGAACTTGATTATCTCGTTCGCGGCAAGGCAAGCACAGATCCATACGCTTGGACATATTTGCGTCAGGGCTTTTTCACCATCTCTCCAACCTCTAAACCAATCGACTCGCCACTTCCCCTCACTGATGTACCATCTTCTGCCGCACTTGTTTTCGGGACTCTCAACAAGCGTGCGGAGTTCCTCATAGGATAGATCGCTAGGAAGGCCGAAAAGGGTTTCAGGTTGCATAGGCTTGCTCGTAGGGGGGAAGCACATAACGTAGCCTACGAACCCTGAAGGCATGGCACTTACAGCGAATTTTCCCAATTCTTGGGCGATGTACAGCAGCTTGGAGCTGTATGCCAAGTCGTCAGCTTCAGCCACAACTATGTCCCAGCCGTCGAGCACTTGCCTTGTCTTCTCTAAAGGTAGCCTCTCACGATGGACCTCGACGCGCGCCATCGGGTTAATCCGGTTTATCTCTCTGCCAATCACATCAGCCTTATACTGGCCAATTGTATCCGAAAAACATCCAACTTGCCGATTCACGTCGGGAGTGTCGTATCGCTCTGGGTCGACCAGGAGAAAGTTCGAGACTCCAGACCTAGCTAGAACCGTGGAAACTGTTCCTCCGATCCCGCCCACTCCAACTACGGCGACTCTTGCCTCTCGAAGGCGTTCTTGGTCCCGTCTAGAAAGAATGCCCAAGTTTCTTCCAAAATAGGCCAAATATTGACTATCGTCCCTCTCGGACTGTCGCTCATTGTTTAGCTTGCAACAATTGCTCAACGTTGAGCACATCTCTCTTGCGGTTAGAGTCTGCAATCTTTGAACTTAACGTTATAGGGCGTTGGAAGATCAAGAGTGCTTCCGTTTCGCAAGGGGTCTCGACGGAAAAGACGTGCTAGTGATTGCGTTGCTCTTGGTCCTGAATTTTGAGAGAACAACAGAAGTTCTTTAGGCATATCAACTGATAATCTGTCACGGTGGGCAGATTGCTTGCGGAACCAAAGCAAAGTAGTCAGAGGTTTGATGTGGTAATTGTTGGAGCCGGTATCATAGGCCTTTCTTGTGCTTATCACTTGAAGTCAGAGAACCCGGACCTTAAGATTGTGGTCTTGGATAAGGCAGCTGCAGCCGGTCAAGGTGACACGGCGAAGAGTGCCGGTGCCGTTAGGAACGTTTTCACTTCTGAGGTGAATCGACTACTCGCTGATACTAGCCTCGACTTCTACAGTCATGTCCAAGAAGACTTAGGGTTCAATCTTGACCTTGACTTCGTAGGATACTTGTGGCTTCTGAACTACGAGGAGTTCAGGAGGCTTGAGGGCTTGTTGGACTCCGTGAAGAGAGAAGGTGTTCGGGTCAGGGTTTGGGAGAAGGAGGATCTGCGCGACATGATCGGAGGGATGAATATGGATTTCTCCGAGAGCGATGAAGAGGCGCGTGTACTTGGGCTAGGAAGCATATTCAAAGGCTTGCAGGGGATCAAATGCGGCACAGTAAGCCCAGACTTGATCGTCAACTTCTACGAGCAAGAGTTCCGAAAGGCTGGAGGATCAATCATGTATAACACGAAGGTTGAATCACTGCTCCTTGAGCCAACCACAAAGCTAGGAATTCCGGGCGAGCCTGTAATCTGGCAGGACAAAAAGATCGTTGGTGTCAAGACTCAAGGCGGGAACCTGTACGCTGAGACCACGGTTGTCGCAACAGGCCGCTGGACCAGCAAGCTATTGGATAGTGTCGGGATTGACTCTCGCATCAAGCCGAAGAAGAGGCAGATCTTCTCGTTACGGGGCCCCAAGATCGAAGCGCTGCTTGAAACGAAGGGCTTCAACGAGCATAGCCTTATGCCTTTCACAATTTTGCCTCGAGCCGGAGTATTGATGAGGCCTGAACGCGCTGAGCGAGGTTTTTGGGTTGGGGCCGCCGACGAATTGGGCAGGCCTTTCATGTTCGAGGAGGATCCTCAACCCGAGCGCGACTACTACACATACAACATCTATCCAATCCTGTCGAAGTACTTTCCACATTTCAAAGATGTGACCCCGACGAACATGTGGGCAGGGCAATACGACGTGAACACTCTGGACGCCAACCCGTACATATTCCAGGAAGCAGGAACAATCGTGGCTGCCGGCCTAAGTGGAAGCGGAATAATGAAGGCAGACGCGGTTGGAAGGATCGCGGCAGCACTATACGCCGGAAAGGAGCACGCCGAGTTGTACGGAGGAAGAAAGATCAAAGTCAGCAGGCTGGGAGTTGCTGAAAGAGATGTGGGCATAGAGAGGTTCGTCCTCTAGCCAAGTAGTGGTCTTAGCAGCTACCTCAAACGTTTCCGGTGAATGCGAAAGACGAGTGGTCTTCCAATCCTCGCAAGTGCTACGTATCACGATTAGTTTTAATATTCGTAACATCATTCCAAACGCGATAGCTAAGAACTGTCACAGAAGAGGATGACCTCTTGGCTATCTAACCCGAGTAGCGGGGTGGGGTAGCCAGGTTTAACCCGCAGACGAGAGGCGGACGGCTCATAACCCTGAGATACGCTCAATAAGTTTGAGTGCTCAAACGGTGGTTCGAAAGGCTTGTGGGCCCCGAATGTCCACCCCCCGCTACCATCTTTGCTCATTCATATGTGATTTCTCCCGACAGGCCAAAGTGAGGCGTCCTTAAGGCATTGCCAAGGTATCGATATGCTTTCATTCTAGTCATAGTGGATTGAGGGATGAATGCCACAGAGCGGTAGGTCGCGCTTTAATTTGACTGGCTTCTTCGATGAGCACCATGTTCCCTCGCTTTCGAACCCGGTAATGATCGTGGGTTTCCGTGGGAACACCGATCTAGGATATCAATGTGCGAAGAAGCTTGTCAAGACTCTTGGTGCAAAGAGATTCGCCGAGTACTATAGTGAGTGGTTTCCTGATCTGGCCTTTGTTGATGACAATGGCCTCTGTAGGCTTCCTCGATGGACTCTTCATGAAACCTCGTCAACCGTTCCGAATGTGGTGATTCTCAGTGGAGTGACACGAGTTGCCTCGGAAGATCCCCACGCCCACTACTCAACGTTCAATGAACTCGTGGAATTCTCAAAGAACCTACGTGTTCATCTGATCTACATTCTTGATGGAATTGTTGCGGGAGAAAGCGAAGAAAGAAGGATTCAAGTGGCAGCTACAAGTCCAGAACTGATCAGAAGGGCTCACGGCCTCGGCGCTCAGATTCTGAAAGATGTAGCGTTACCTTCCGCTCCAAGCATGGTCTTGGGACTGTCTCGACTTCATAACCAGGCGGCCATGCTGATAGTTGGTTTGCTGGCGGAACCGAGATCCGATGACACAGCCGTCGAGGCTCTACTTTCCTTCCTAGGCAAGGTCGCCGAGATCAAGACTTGAGGCAGTGACTCATGGCCAATGCCAAGGTTCTATGAGCGGCAAGCCTGGCCCTTTCTTCTCTCTTCCATATCTTGTGATAGGCTTTGTTAGGTGTCTGTGCGCTCTAGGAGGAGGCAAGTACATTCCTAGAGCCAGCTCTCTCTCGACAGCGATAGGGATCTTGCGGGCGGTGGTATCTTCTATTCTGCATTTTCGGCATCTGAAGCCTTGTCTTCTCCCAGCGGACTCCATTCTCTTGCCGCATTTTGAGCAACGAGGATTCTCAAATCGTATGTCTTGCGCTAGATCCATGACTTTGATCTTCTCTAAGTTCAAAGTGTGCCCATACTTCTTGGTTCCTTTTCTGATTCCTCCATAGGCCTCAACCAGATCTCCAACTACTAGCTTTCTGACGGTATCTCTGAAGCTTCCGGTAGGCTCGTACGCTGCACAATCGATAGCACCCGAGCCGTCACGCAACTCAAATATCACGTGTCCACCAGGGATCGTGTGGGGCATCGTGGAAACCTTGCCTGTGACGACCGCCGGTCGATGTGGAAGAGCCTCCGCAACACTCGGGACCTGAGACAGGTGATCGTCGGTTCCATGGTTCGTTCGGAAGATCACCCAACGTTCTACATCCTCATTTGCCTTGACAATGCCGTGACCCCGAAGGACAATGTCTGGATTTTCCCCGCGGATTCCGTAGAGTATAGGGTCTCTGCCCCGTGGAGTTACCAGGATTCTGCCTGTTTCAGGATCGATGTTGTTGAAGGTCAACGGGCGTGTTTCTCTATCCATTCTCAAGACTGATTCTGGGTCAACCTTCCGTGGAGATGACCTGGTTTGCGGCGTTCTGTACGCAATCAGTTCATACGTGTGGTCGCCTTGCAATGTTTCTCCAATTGCAGCAATGGCTCCAATGATTCCCTTTCTTCCTTTAAGTGATATGCAAGAGATCTTGAACTTCTTTGCAGTTTTTTCAGCCTCTCTGACTGCGGCGACGCTGCGTATGACCTTCTTCGAGAACGCAGTTATCCCGGCTGGAACCTCTCCTCTAAGACATGCTACAGCGGGATCCGTTCTCTTATGAGCTAAGTCGGAGTTTCTCTTCACTATCACGACGATGGTCCTCATAGCTGAACTGATCTTTTCCTCGTCGCACGCGAACCTTAGACAGACCGCTCCGTTTCCTCTAGTCTTCCATGGAACGTTAGGGTTCAATCTCACCAGATTCGGATAGTCGACGAAGGTGCAGCCTAGATTCGTCAGTTCATCAACAAGTAATGCTGCGATGTAGGTGGTGCATCCCATTCTCGGCGAGTCTGTATCATCAATGCCGACGTGTAGCACTGGACTCATCGCCGAGTATCACCTGAGTGTCTCGGCTGCAGTTCTAGGATAAATGACTGAACAGAAAAGAGTGAGCCTAGCTTCCTTCGACGACTATCATTGTCAGGGTTGATCTAACCTTGTTGAGCCTTCGCACCTTCCAGGTCACGACTTCCTTGAGTTTGTCCATTGTCTCTGCTTCGACCTTGGCTACGATGTCATAGACCCCGTAGACGACATAGGCCTCCTTGACATTGTCCATCTTTCTGAGTTCCTTCAAAACTTCATCTTCAGAGCCGATTTCAGCATTTATCAGAACGAATGCCGCGGGCACTATCCAGAGTCCTCCTTGGGCGATAGTTTAGAATCATAGGAGGTAAAAAGACTTTGGATTACCAGTCTGTGCCCTTGCTGAATTCTCTCGGTCTCACTTGGCCCTTGCGATGAGCTTTCCAGTCGCAAGAACAACCATGCCAAGGACTAGAAGAATTGCTCCGCTGCCTAGGAACATTACCTGCATCCCTGCAAGTATGATGTTGTAGGCCCCTCCATATGCGAGTTTCAGCGCCTGCAATTGGCTCGGATCAGTAAGCGTTACCCACGAACCTATGAGTAACATGAGCAAGCCCGGAAGGATCATAGCCAAAGAGAAACTTCTCCTAGGGACTTCACTCCTCATAGTTGAGGACTTTACATCTTCAGAAACGACTCCGGGGAATGCTGAGGCAGTTGCTCGGATCAATGGAGGCCCTAGGAGCAATACGAACGGAAGCATTGTGACATACCACCATGCGATCAGGCCTAGTGATACGTGTATCCAAGCATCCCTGAATGCAACGGGATAGGAAACCTCCACAAAGGTCCGGAAATAGACATACAGAAATGCGACAATCGCGTTCGAGACAAGAAGGGTGACCTGCGAAGTCTTGATGAAGTTTTCCCAACTGAATTTCCTCTTCATAAACCATCCGAACAGGTAGAACCCGACAAAGTTGCCGGGAACTGCTGCCACGAGGCTACGAACATAGATCTGTCCGTACTTTGCTGAATCCACAATCAACGTTCCTACCGCCGCTCCCAAACCGCCGACTAACGGCCCAAACAAGGTGGAGAACACTGCTGGAATCACGACAGCCGGTCTAAACTGGCCTGATCCCCAAGGAGACGATATGAATGCGGTGAGATAGGATCCTATGGCATACAGGACTGCGCAGGTTGCGGAAACAGCAACTTCAAGGGATGCGGATCTCTTGGCCTCTGACTTCATTGTGCCTCGGTCCCATTCTTGTCGCACACATCCATATTAGCCTCACCATACGAGTTTTCTTTGCGCGTTAGAGACTGCGAACATGTCAAGCAAACGAGCCACCGTGGACGATTAGCCTTAAGAAAGCTTCAACGTACCTTCAATGGGGTCCCAGTGCGGTGATCACTTACCTAGACTCATTGTCGGTTGCCGCCTGCATCGCGTTTCTGGCACTTGGCTCGTGGAGCGACTTGAAGACGCGTGAGGTCTCTAACAAGCTCTGGGCAGTGTCTCTTCCCGTAGTTGCCGTGATCACGGCTATCAGGATCTACGTTTCGTCAGGGCTGCTCCTCCTGTACGTAGTCTCGATATCCGTTTCAATTGTAGTGTCTCTGGCTATCTTTGAGGTCGGATTCTTCGGTGGAGCCGACGCAAAGGCCATGATCTGTCTCGGTGTGGCCCTGCCTCTCTTCCCAGACATGTTTAGGCCAATCCTCGGGTACCTTCACCCATTCTTTCCGATTATTGTTCTGACAAACGGATTTCTCATGTCGCTTCTGAGCATTCTCTACGTGGCTGCAAAGAATCTTGATTGGAGGCTTCATGCCAGAGAGCCCCTCTTTCAGGGATTTGAGAAAGAGCATTTCCTGAAGAAGCTTCTGATTGTCCTCT
>CAZFRJ010000004.1:0-20600 GCA_964521355.1 uncultured Candidatus Bathyarchaeia archaeon
CGACAAGCAGCTCAACTATGACCATTGGTCCAACCTTGGTCTCGATTGTTCTTGCCTCCACATCTTCTGCTCCTCCCCCGAGAGATACCAGCACCGGGTCCTGCTCGTTCGCCTTGGAGATTATCCTCCCCTTTTCGGATAGCACTTTGAGGACCGCGGTTCTTGGGTCAGGTAGATCAGTGACTTGGATCTGCCCAATCATTACAGGAGCAGTGGTTGTCGCAGCGAATCCTCCCTTCGTTCTGGCCATCCTAGCTCCGTTACTTGCCGCCGCAACAACAGATGGCTCCTCAATGGCCATCGGCACGAGGTAGTCCTTGCCATTGATGAGAAAGTTGACTGCAATACCGAAAGGCATCTGAAAGATCCCGACCACATTCTCAATCATCCGGTTCGCTCCAGCCAAGTTGAGGGCATGACCTGAGCTGAGCAATCTGACTTCTTCTTCAGTCAGGTTGGCGAACTCCTGTACTTCTCTCAGTCTTTGCTCAGGGGTCAGCTTGTAGAAGCCCGAAATGTCAGATCTTTGAGTCAACATCTCACCCGAGTAGTCCTTTTCGAGCCGAGACTATTGGAAAAGTGCAGGTATATCTATTGTTGGTCCTAAGGTCCAGGATGAGTGTCGCAACTGAAGCCAGTGCCAGACATGCTTTCAGTCAGCCATCATCCAGAAATGCCCGAAAGAACCTCAGTATGACCTCTTCAGAACGAACTGCAAAGCTTCGTCAAGAAGTCTTCTCTCGGTCGATTCCGGTAACGACAGAAGGGCCGTCCGCGCTCGTTGCGAGTAGTCTGCTGCCAGTCGCCTTGAGTGGTCCAATGCGCCAGTTGAGATTATCGTTTTGATCGCTGCCGAGTACTGTTTCATTGATGCCTTCCCATTCCCTAGGGCCTTGAGAATGACCTTCTTCTCTTGAGCCGATCCTCTGGCGAGAGCATAGACGACCAGAAGAGTTCTTTTGCCCTCTCGAATGTCGCTTCCCACGGGTTTACCAAGCTCTTTTTCATCGGCTGTTAAGCCCAATATGTCGTCTACAATCTGGAAAGACATGCCGAGCTGGTGTCCGAAGTTTCTCATGGACTCTACTGCATTGAAGTCCGATTCTGCTGCGATCGCGCCAGTTGTTGCCGCGACCTCGAAGAGAGACGCAGTCTTCTTTGAGATCATCTCGAAGTATTCATGCTCTGTCGGCTGTGCCTTTTGCTCCAGCTCTTCGTCCAACTCCTGTCCCTCACATATCCTTACCGTGGAATCGTTGATCTCGTTGAGGATGGCAGGAAGGACTCTCAGCAGTCTTTGATTCTTCATTGCGGCCTTTGTGACCACATCGTAGGCCTTGATGTGAAGGAGGTCGCCTGCCACGATTGCCGTGGGGATTCCCCACTTCTTATGAACCGTTGGCACGCCTCTTCGGGTGTCGTCTCTGTCGATTATGTCGTCATGGATCAATGAGAATGTCTGGATCAACTCAACTGCAGCGGCTGGAGGAAGTGCGTCTTCCTCTCGTCCTCCTAGAGCCTTACAGACATTGATTGTGAGAAGGGGACGGAGTTTCTTTCCTCCGGCCTTGGGTAGGTGACAGGCAGCATCCCAAAGGCGTGCAGGCTCTCGCCGGGTCAGGTATGCTGCCAGATAGCTGTCGACGAGACTTCCTATTCTTTGCATCTCCTCTTGAAGCAGCGACATTTCATCTCCTCTTTGCGTATCTCGTTGTGTCGAATCCTCTTTGGCTTAACCAGTGACAAGTACCCCCCACTATCACCAAAGGCGCACCCCGCAAATCACCCATCGTTCTCGACCCCGTCAGAAACATCGCCGTCCTCAATTCTCGATGAATCGCTTGAATTGCCTTCTCCACTGCATGACGGCTCCTCATGGCAGGGGCAAGAAGTGGTCTTGCAAGGCCCGCCGCTGATGCTCCCAGAGCTATGGACTTCGCGATCTGCAATCCATCTCTGACGCCTCCTGACGCTATTGCCGTCAGCTTGGTGGACTGTGTGACTTCAACCAAGCTTGCGGCAGTAGGAATTCCCCAGCCAAGGAAGACTTCACTTCTAGAGCCCTTCTTCCCGCTACTTCCTCTGTAGCTCTCCACTTTCGCCCAGTCGGTTCCTCCAACTCCTGCGACATCAATACCCGACACTCCGAGCGCTTCGAGTTTTCCGGCGCTTTCAGCCGAGATGCCGGCGCCAGTCTCTTTCACGATCACTGGCACACGAAGTTCCTTCACGATCTCCCTTATCTTGCTCGTGACACCTTTGGCCATTGGCTCTCCCTCTGGTTGAACACTCTCCTGAGTCATGTTTACGTGGATCGCTAAAGCGTCGGCCGAAATCATCTCCACGGCTTTCTTTGCCTCCTCAGGTCCGTATCCCATTGCAAGTTGAGGTGCGCCTATGTTCGCAATCAGGAACGCATCCGGAGCAGACTCGCGAACGACTCGAAAGCTAGCTTCGAAGGCCGGGTTTTCAAGAGCTATTCTCTGGCTGCCTACTCCCATTGCCACTTTGAGAGCTTGGGCGGCTTCAGCAAGTCTTTGGTTGATCTTCTCAGCGGGAGATGCGCCTCCTGTCATTGCCTCGATGACAAGCGGCAACAGCAATCGATGTCCCATGAAGGTGCATGAAGTATCAACCTCCTCGATATTCATCTCTGGAATTGACTGATGAATCAAATGTACATCTTCGAAACCTGTGCGTCTTTCCGACTCAACTTCTCTTGTGGAGCAGATCCTTATGTGATCGGTCTTTCGGTGCGATATTTGAGGTGCGGTCATTTTGCCTCACAGCTCTATGACAGTTCCTGTCGTCGGTCTTCCCTTCAACGCTTCAGACACTCTGCCTGGAACACATCCATTTACAATCATTACTCGGATTCCTTTCTCTACTGCAGGCAGGACCTCGCTTAGCTTCCCTACCATTCCGCCCGTGACATCTGGGCTTTGGCTTTTCTTCCCTCCTCTTTGAATCAACGTTCTGACATCCTCTGCCGTCATCTTTTGCATAAGTTTCGCCTTCGGGCTTCGTTTCGGATCAGAGTCAAACACTCCGTCAACGTCCACAGCCAAGATTGCTTGTTCGGCAGACAGCTCGGTGGCCAGTCGGGAAGTAAGCTGATCTCCAGAGAGGATGCTGAATCTCAGTTGTTCGTCAAATGCCACATCTCCGAAGAGCAAAGGAATCATTCGTAAATCCAGTAGATTGACTATTATGCTGAGATCCATCCTCTCTATCCTCTTGTTCCTCATTCCTATGAAGGCGGAAGGTTGCAGGGAGACACAGGGCAGGTAGTTCTCGATTGCCGAGTCGAGGACTATCTTGTTCAACTCTGTCATTGATTGTCTTGTTCTGACCAGTCCGAGTATCTGAGATCGATCTCTGTAACCTTCTCGCAACCTGTATCGCCTGGCCAAGTGATGACCAAAAGATCCTCCTCCGTGAACAATGATGAGCGACTCAGTCATACTGGCGCGAATCTCCTTCATCAATCGTGATATCCTTTTCTTGGAGGCAGCGAATGCTCTTTTCTTGTCGGTTATGACCGAGCCTCCAAGCTTTAGCATGGTTAGCGCACGAGCCAAGACTTCACCCCTTTTCGCTCTATGTTGACCAGATATGCAGTTCCCCCTGCGTCTCTTATTGCCCCTAGAACATTGGCTGCGTGATGAGTTGGGGATACTGCAATCATGCATCCTCCTCCTCCTGCACCCGTAAGCTTAGCCCCAAATGCACCTGCCTCCTGTGCTACTGAGACGAGGCGGTCAAGCTCCTTTGTTGAAACTCGGATCTGACATAAGAGTTCGTGATTCAGATTCATCAATTCGCCAAGCTGTTGTATGTCTCCGCACTGCAGGGCGGCTAAGGCCTTCTTTGCGACTCTCTCCGCCGACATCAGGATTTCTCTTTTGAGTGCACTTCTTTTTGTGAGAAAGCCTCTGACCTTGGAAACCATTGCGCCTGTGGATCTTTTCTTGCCAGTGTTCCCAATGATTATCGGGAAAGTATGTCTAACAGGGATACGTTGAAACGGCTTCTCCCTTCTATACATTATTACTCCCCCGAATGTCGAGATGGTCTGGTCTATCCCTGACGGGGCCTTGTGAATCATGCATTCAGACTCGAATGCTAGGCGCCTTATAGCCTCGCGATCAGTCCGCCTGCGAAGAAGTCTCGCAGTGGCCGCTATGGTCGATACGGCTACAGCGGCCGAAGAACCAAGGCCGACCCCGACCGGTATGGCCGAATCTATCTGAATGTCAAGCCCTTTCTCCCTGCCATCAAAGTGCTCAAGAGCTGCGTGAGCTACGCGGCAGATAGGTTCCAGTATTGCGCGACTATCTTTTCCTCCTCTTATGACTCTTGGGCTTCCATCAACGAAAGACATGGCGCAGCTCGGGGACGATGACCTCACTACGATAGCCTTGTCGTTCCTTCTGGAAACAATCGCATTCGAATAGATATTCACTGCTGCGACTATCGCAGCCGCTCCATAGACAACGAAGTGCTCTCCTGTAAGAATGACTTTTGCAGGCGCAAGGGCGTGGCTCTTCAACTTCTCGCCTGAGTCCTGAATCGCAGGATCGTCGGATCAATCTAGTAGATGTCACTAAGGCTATTTGCCTATTTTGGCCGACAAGTAGCCCACAACCTGTCCATAGTCTCCGGTAATATCGCCACTCGTCTGATATGAGACTACCTTCGCGGATGTTGCTCCTAGAAGCTTCCCGGCAACGATTGCAGATGATACTGGTCCGTATCCACACATTGATATGTTCTCCAGTTCTACTACTCGCAGAAGTTCTTCCTCGTCAAGTTTGAGGATTGCATCCATTACAAGTCTGTCCTTTCTTTCTGCTTGCTTCTGAGATTCATAGTGAGATAGATCTGATGACGCCATCACTAGTATGTCACGGCCGTCTCTGCTCTTCGCGATCGATTCGCCCACGCTTCTGCTAGTTTCTGAATCCTGCATCATCATCGATATCGGAACGAACTTGAATTGATTCCCATAGATATACTGTAGAAAGGGCAACTGCACCTCAATGGAATGCTCGCTAGTATGAGCCGTTTCGTCAATATCCATGATCTCTGAGTTCTTGCATATCTGCTTCGCGACTATGGAGTCTATCTCAACTTCGCCCAAGGGCGTCTGCCATACTCCCTCAACCATGGCCGAGACACCTGTCCCGACACCGTAATGGTTGGGGCCGAGAATGATGACTGTGTCGGGAAGTCCGTCTGATGCCAACTCTGAATAGAGATGCGCGGCCACCGGACCAGAATATACGTATCCGGCGTGGGGAGAAACCGCGGAGACTATCTTCCTCTCGGCCTTTTCGTGCAGCTTCGGCAGCTTGCTAGGTCCGAGCCTGTGCAGAAAGCACTTCTCTATTTGCGAAAGCAGGGCCGCCCTTTCTGCAGGATAGAACGAACCTGCTTGGGCAGGGCGCCTTACTTTCAGGTCTCTTCACCTATTCTCGTAGGGATAGTTGCCAGTTTGGTTTCAAAATCATCTATCGTGGCTGGCATGTTTTCGTCAGGAGGAAGTTCGCCTCTTTCTTTCAGAACCTGTCTAGCAAGAAGCCAATATACCATGGCGAGCGCTCGTCGACCCTTGTTGTTGACCGGAATCGCCAAGTCGATCCCGCTAAATACATTATCAGTATCGACTAGTCCGATGACAGGAACCCCGGCGCATGACGCCTCCTTTATCGCCTGCCAGTCAGCTCTTGGATCGGTGATAATGACTAGTTCCGGCTCGGTATGCCTGGGCTGGAGTGGATTCGAGAGGAGGCCCGGCATAAACCTCCCCACCACGGGAACGCATTTCGTCAATTCACAGAACTTCTCGACCGGGGTCTTTCCATACAATCTCGATGAGACCACCATGACTCTTGAGGGGTCGAGCCTAGCTAAGAACCTGGCCGCAAGCCTCACCTTCTGATCGGTGTTTCCGATATTCAGTATGAAGAGGCCGTCAGGCCTGGCACGAAATATATGTTGCTCCATATCACCGGTCTTTATTCTAGTCCCTATGTGGAGGCCAGCTGCCAAGAGTTCCTCCAGTGGTAACAACAGACCTTCAGCCTTCGGCATCAGCTCTTTGTCTTCGATTGTCAATCGCACTCCCTCTACGTCTTGATCTTAGCGATTCGAGCCTTTCCACCGAGCTCGTTCTCTATTCTCACTAGTTCATTTATCTTTGCCACCCTTTCTCCTCCAACGATGCCTGTCTTTATTATGGGGCTTTCGAATACCAAGGCGAGATGTGCCAGCTCAGCAGCCGCAGTATCACCTGACCTATGTGAGGTCACGGTGGCGTAACCTGACAGCTTTGCCTCTCGGGCTGTTCTACAGGCATCAGTGATTGTTCCCACTTGATTGGGCTTGATCATGACAGTGTTTCCGGCCTTCATTTTCCTGCCTTTCTCGAATCTTGCTGAGTTCGTGACAAAAAGGTCGTCGCCGCATATCAGAGTGTCGCCGGCCTCCCTTGTGAGTTTTGCAAAAGACTCAAACGATTCTTCATGAAACGGGTCTTCTAAGTAGACGAGGTCATATCTATCAATGAGATGGGCCACAAACTCGAACTGTTGCTCTTCGTTGAGTTGCTTGCTGTCTCTATCGTATGTGTAGATGTTTTCCCTTTCGTCCCAAAGGGTTGAGGCAGCCATATCCGCACCAACTCCTATTTCTATGCCTGTGAGGTCCGAAACGTTTTGGCACGCCATTCGAACGACATCAAAAGCCTCTTCTGTTGTCAGATCTGCAATCCAAGCACCTTCGTCTCCCTTGCCGATAGACGGCTTTCCTTTCGTTTCGAGAAGCGCGGCGATCTCGGTGTGCACTTTCGCGTTAGCCTCAGCTGCCTCGGAAAAGGCCTCTGCTCCGACAGGCAAAATCAGGAATTCTTGGATGTCTGTCCTTGAGGCTCGCGCATGCCTGCCTCCGCCAATCACGTTTCCTAGAGGCAACGGCAGTTCAGGTGTCGGAGAACAAGAGAGGTGCTCAAAAAGAGGGATCTCACCGGAATCGGCGGCCGCAAGAGCAGTCGCAACAGAAGCAGCGTAGGCAGTGTTCCCGCCTATCTTGCTGAAGTTTGAAGTTCCGTCGATTTCGTGAAGCAACCTATCAACTGATTCTTGGTCGTTTGCGTTCCGGCCGATCAATTTCGATGCCAGAACACTCTCGACGATTTTGACTGCTTGGTCGACGCCACCAGGTGGGTACTGCTCGACTTCCCATCTTCCACGGCTTAATCCGGAGGGTGCTGTGGCCTCGCCATATCCTGTGCCTGTTGTCACACCTACCTCTATGGTAGGTCTACCACGGCTGTCGAAGACTTTCCTGCCCTTGACATTCTTGATCACTGAGGCGCTCAAGGGGTTTGCCCCCAAGCCATGTGTGCACGCTTCTTGTGCGCAAGTTCAGTGTAGGACAGAAATTCGTCTATGATCTCGACATGAGAGATCATCATTCTTCTGCAGCAGTACCGCTTCATACCGAGCTCGTCGAGAACCTTGCGAGAGTCCTCTCCTTGCTTGACTCTCCTTGCATATTCATGCCACTTATCGCCTATGAGCCGGCCACATGTGAAGCATCTCACAGGAACTATCACTTTGCCTCACCTGTATGACTTCTGTTTTCTTCGCCTCGCTCCCGGCCCACCGAACTTCTTCGGCTCAGATCTTCTTGGATCTCCGGCAAGCATCGACCTGTCATATCGTGTCAAGAGGCGGCGTACCTCCGCGCTTCGTGACCATTCGGCGATCCCTCTTGCAATTGCGGTTCTTGTCGCTTCGGCCTGCCCCATCACGCCTCCTCCGGCCACACTGACAGAGATGTCCATGGCTTTGCTTCTGTCACCGAGCAACAACAAGGGTTCATAGATCTTCGTTCTTGCTATCTCTTGGCCATATGCTTCCAGCGGGAACTCATTGATCGTCACTCTCCCTTTGCCCGGCTTGATGATCGCCCTCGCTATCGCTGTCTTTCTCTTCCCAGTAGCCAAGACTACTCTACGTTTCTCGCTCACCGCCTTCCGCCTCCTATCTCCTTTGACAGCTCATCGATTGTGACATATCGGCAACGCAGTTTTGAGGCATCGGCGTCGAGAAATCTCTGCAGTGGCTTGTTGGCGTACTCGTCAGGCACGCCGATGAAGACCTTCACGTTCCTGAAGGCGGCCTTGCCCTTAGGCTTCTTCCACGGGATCATTCCTCGGACCGCCCTTCTGAAGTACATGTCTGGTCTTCTAGGGTGCACTGGAGCTTTGTCTTGAGAGGCGAATGTTCTCGTCCTAAGCCTACGTTGGGCATCCCTGAGGGTTTTCTGCCTTCGCCCTGCTATGACCGCTTTTTCAGCATTGACAACGACTACCTTGCGTCCTTCAAGCGCTTGCTTTGCTGCAATGCTCGCGATTCTTCCAAGAATGTGATTCGATGCGTCTATGAACACAAGATCTGTGGACATGGCGGTCAACCTTTCTCAAGTCTCTTGCGCATCTCTGTCGCTTTCTTTGTAAGAATCTTTGCTGCTTCCTCAACGATTCTCTCGGGAGCAAGGGCTCCCGTAGACTCCACCGAGAAGACAAATGCCTGATCGTCCCATCCAACTCTTATCGCAGGAGGCTTCTGAGGACAATGCTTTTCACAGTCACGACACAGAGTACAGTCGATCTCTCTCTCGACGACGACCTTGCCATTCCTGACTGCAAGGATCGACTTCGAACAGAATTTGACACACTCCTCGCATCCGTTACACTTCTTCGGGTCTACCGACAACCTCGGAAGATACTTGTACGCAGCAGACGATACGGGTTGCCACTTCGCGTGTTCGGCACCACGCCCAAGCCTTGCATACGCCTCGAGCCTGATCTTCTGGCCCGGGGCAAGCTTGGCAATAGGGATCATGTCGCTTACGGGCTTGATTTCCGGATTCTCAGCCTTCATCTCCCCCGAGTACACGTACTTTGATTCATCTGTGGCTTCCGATTCAAGTGACAGGGTTGCCCTACACCTATTGCATCCCAGCTCACTCTTACAGCTGCATTCTTCAGGCAAAACGTACGAGTCCAGATCCGTTGTGAGCGGAACAAGGCCCAGCCGGTGGGACAATACTTCATCGTAAAGGACAGATGAGTTCTCAACTATCATCACGTCTTCCACTGCCATCGCCGGGACTTCTGCGATCATGGCTCGTCTGAGAGCATTCGAGAAAGCTGGCGAGACACCTCTTATGATAAACCTGATTGAATCCTTGTCCCGGCCAAGCACTTCAACCTGCATATTCCCAGCATCTATCAATAGTTGTGCTCTGCGGATGAAAGCCCGAACTCTATTTAAACGTTGTTTGAGCTTCAACAGAGACTATTCAACGAGTTTCGGTGGAGAAGGCTTTAGCGTGTTCACGGAGATGTGCTGGGGCCTCTTGCTGGTTTATGGCCCCCTATCAATGCGGAGTTTCTAAGAGGCTGGGCAACTCACGGATGCTTCTAATTATGTAGTCTGGCTTCTCTCTTTTGAGCAGAGTAAGTGAGGATGACCCTGTCAGTACGGCGACTGTGACGATTCCTAGTGGCCTTGCAGACCGTATGTCTTCGACATAATCAGCGACGAAAGCGCATCTTGGAGCCACTAACCCAAGCCGCTTCAGCGCCTCTTGCAGCTCCGCACATCTAGACGTTATCTGATCGAGTTTGGCCGATCGAAGAGCAGTCGCCTTTGTTACGATGACATCTACGTGCTTGCGGATGCCCATGTCTCTTAGTTCCTTCGCAACTGCGCTTAGACAACATGCTCTTCCTGTTATTACTGCGATCTGGATTCCGTGTCTTCTAACATCTTCTATGGCTTCTCTGGCTCCTTTGATCGGACGTGAGTATCTTGCATATTGTCTCTGACCGTATGATGTAAGGAAGGCCTTCCAAAACCTCTTGGTCTTCAGAGCGTTGTGTCTTCCTTGCCCAAAGGGAAGATGGTAAAGCTGATTATTGTGGAACTTCCGCAGGAAACTTCGTCGGGAGATCTTCTCCCTGCCGAATCTCATGAGGACGTCGTTGAAAACTTTGTGAAATCGCTTCTCAATCGTCAGGAGAGTCCCGTCGAGGTCAACGATAACGCCTTCAACACTTACAGTCATTGATTGGTCATCTCTGGACTTTCCCCGTCAAGTACCAGTTGTTCTTTCAGACAGATGAGTGTCTGATATATCAAGAGCTAACTCTGCAAAGCCTACATAGAACCTTCTGGCTCTGAAAGCCAAGACACCAAATCGACCAACACATGTCTGCAAAGGGTTCATGGGTCGCTCAATGTTTAACACGTAGTTGAGCAAAAGCTAGATCAGCTGCTTCTCTTGGTGTCAAGTTGTGAAGATTCAGTGACAAAGGTCGAGCCACTTCCAGGCGAGCAACTAGTCATGAAGTTGAAGCCACATCCTTTGGCATTCTGGCATCTATTCGCTGTTTCAGGGCTCTTGATCATTCTTGGATATCTTCTGAAACAACTGTATGTCTTGGTCGCGGGGTTCAAGTTGCGGATATTCATTCCATTTCTTCAACAGTACAATGTGGCCAATATTCTCATTCTGTGGGGCATGCTAATCGGAGCAGCGATCATTGTCGGCCTTATCTATATCAGAGTGACTTCGCTCCTTGCCTTTGGTTCCATTGCACTAGTCGCAACAATACTCACTGAGTATTTCAAGATGCCTTTGGAGACTCACTTCTGGGTTCTAGCCATTTCTGGTTTCATCGGCCTCTCTTTGACAGAACTCTACAGAAGGGGACACAACTACTACATTACGAACCTGCGCCTCATCACGGAGAGAAACTTCATATCATATGATTCGCGGCAGCTCACGTATGACACGATAAATGATCTTGCCCTAGTGCAAGGCCTGATCGGACGTGTTCTCAACTTCGGAACAGTCATTCCGGTAACGGCTTCCGGCTTTGGGTTGGGTGAGGATTCAGCCTCTGCAGGGATAGGAGTCGGCGCTGGGATTGGGGGCAGAGCCCCGCTACTTCCGGGAGTTGGCCTTTCGGCAAGCGGGGAGAGAGCCGTCCAGATTCCTCGAGGAAGAACCTATCATACTCTGTACGGTGTCCAAGGGCCGCGTGAGGTTCAGGAAACCATTGCTAGGATGATTCAGAAGCAGACGTTCGGCTCTCGCTTGGAAGGAATAGCTTCCGGCGTCCAGAAACTTCTGAGCCAGAACATGGTCACGGGAAAGGGATAGTATGAGATGAAAGTGGCGGCGTCTACCGGCCCTTCCTCGGTGATTCTCGTCCTCCGGTAGCTGCTGATGGGGCAAGTCTGACATCAGGTCGCTGGTCGCCTCTTACCATGTATCCTGGAACGGTTACGATCTTGCCTCCAATGGACACATGTCCGTGAGAAATGAGTTGCCTAGCGTGATGCATAGACCTGGCCATTCCACTTCTTGCCACAACTGTTTGAAGTCTCCTTTCCAAGAGACTAGTAACGTTGAGGTCAAGCACGTTGTCCAGTGTTGCATCTTCAGACAGGATGCCTAGTCTTTTCAAGCTTAGTAGAATGTCCTTCTCGGTCTTCGAGCGTGTCTCCTCAGTCTTAGCGAGAAGTGATCTTACCATCCCTCTAATTCGCGAGATTTCAGTCTTGTATCGCCAGAGCTCTCTCTTGTTTCTCAGGCCATAGTCCCCAATAAGCTTCAGTTCATCTTGAATCTGAGCCAGTCTCCAAGGATGACGGGGGGTTTCGTATTTCTTCCTCTGCTTTTTTGGATCACCCATTGTCCTAACCCTTCTCCGTCCTCTCGGCCTGTGCAGCTCTCAAAGCGGCTATCGCAGCTTTCTTCTTGACTCCAACAGCTTTGCCGCTCCTGCCGGTGGTCTTGGTTCTTTGGCCTCTCACCTTCAATCCCAGAGAATGCCTTATTCCCTTCCACATCCGTTGGTCCTTCATGAAATCTATGTCTGTCTTCACTCTGAGCGCGAGATCTGGGCCAACCAAGTGCAAGTCTCTGCCTGTCTCTACGTCCTTTCTCCTGTTAACAAGCCTCGATGGAATTCCGAACTTCAAGGGGTCCGAGATGACATCTTCGATCTTGTCGACTTCCTCTTCTGAGAGTTGTCCGATTCTAGCGTCAGGCTTCATGTCGGCAGCTCTCGCTATTGCGCTGGAGAGGCTTACGCCTATGCCGCGAATCTTAGTCAGTCCGTAGACTAGCTTCTTTGAGCCATCAAGGTCGACTCCCATGAGTCGAACGATATGTCTGAACTCTCTTGATGACATGTGATTCCACTGTTGTGGGGACTACGAGATCGCCGGACGTTATATAAGTCTTCTGAGATCTAACTTATGAGATCATCCAGTTCTATTGACTTGCAGATGGTTTCTATGGCCACCTGAGCAAGACAAGCATGTCAAAGAGTATCCCAATCCCACAGACGATCAGAGTATAAGGAATCCAAAGACGATACACCTGTTGGATTCTTGCCCTGAAGTATTGGTTGGACAGCACGAGGCAGAGGTGAAGCGGCGAAATGTAGTAGCCCGCGTAGGTGCTGAGCACAATGATGCTTACAAGCGCAGGGGCTGCTGTTCCAAAGAGGGGAAGAACAAACGGTACAGATATTCCTGCACCTGCTATGGCAAGACCTGAGACCGCTCCTATGATGAGAGGGAGAACGGTCGCGAATATTGTGAGAGGCACCCTGGCTTCCTTCAAGATGCCGAACAGTAGGGAGATAGCCTTTGAGTCCTCTATCACATAGCGGAAAATCACAACGCCGACTATTGAGAGGGCTGGGCCCCAAGGGA
Organism: uncultured Candidatus Bathyarchaeia archaeon; assembly: GCA_964521355.1. Lineage (GTDB taxonomy): Archaea > Thermoproteota > Bathyarchaeia > 40CM-2-53-6 > JALHTG01 > JALHTG01. Next base: position 12,807 of record CAZFRJ010000004.1, read on the forward strand.
TGCCTTCCCAGAGAAGCTGCACAGCTTTCTGCGGCCTCGTCTTCTTGATCAGAAGAGAACCGATGATTCCCAAGCCTACCGAGACTGCCAGATGAAGTCCGGCTAGGTTGAGTGCAACAGCAATCAGAATCGGAGCAAGTCCCTTGATCACGTCTTTGTAGTTTCTTTCAGTCTCATGGTCCGGATCAGAGTCGAGTCGCCGAATGAATAGAGCATATCCTAGAACTATCGAAAGGAGAAATGATGGAATCTGCATGAGGATTAGTTGGTAGAGTCCAATGCCCGCCAGTCCTGATGCTAGGATCAGTGTGGATGAGAGTGGAAACACGTAGAACCATATGTGCCTGAAAGTTATGTTGACCGCGACCTTTCTTTCAGGAGTCAGCTTCAGCTTGTTGGCCTCCTCATCGATCAAAGGCGCTGACAGCAGAGCGCCGCCTGGCATCGGCATCAAACCGACGATTGCTGGGATCACTGCGACCAAGGTCTTGGTGGTGAGAATCGTCTTCAAGCCTGCTATCAGATCGTCGATGAGCTTCGTTTCTTTCATGCAATAGCCTAGTATTCCAATGACCGTGACTTGTAAGGTGAGGCTTACTGTTTGCGGATCTTCCATGGCTCGGATAGACAAGCGGATGAAATCTTGCACTGATGCTCCATATGAGATTGCAAGGGCTATCGCCCCAACTATTATAGAAAGAGCCGTATTGACCCGCTTTGCCGTGAGAACAACTATGAAAGTGAAGGCAATGGCAAGCCCAATCAGCTGAATCATCCTGAATTCTTCGACTCGCTTCGATGCATCGAGACTCGCACTGGTAGGTGTGATGCTGCAATAAGCATTTCGTATCTAGTGGACTACGGCTCTGACATGAATTCAATGAACTCCTGTCGAGTTCTCGGCGCAAGCGTGTAGTTAGATCTCCTCTCAAGGCCCAGCGTTGAGAATGGTCTTGCGCCGTAATCATGGCCTGGATAGATCACGATGTCATCTTCAAGCCTCAGTATCTTCCCGAACAGGCTTACGTGAAGTTCTGCCGAGTCTCCCCCTGGGAGATCGGTTCTTCCGCACTCTCCGACGAAGAGAGTGTCTCCTGTCAGAAGCTTCTTTTCAACCAGTAGGCAAATGCTGTCCGGCGAGTGGCCTGGCGTGTGCAGAACGTTGACTTCGAGTCGTCCAAGTCTAAGGATGTCGCCGTCTTTCAAGGCAACATCCTTGTGTTGTCTGAAGTTGGTGTGCGCTGCGATCCTTCCACCTGTGATGCTCACAAGTTCAGCGTTCCCTGAGGTGTGGTCTCGATGTCCGTGAGTATTTACTATGTACTTTACTTCCGCCTTGTGCTTAGCGATGACCGATATCAATAGAGAGACTGGCAACGTAGGATCAACAACCAATGCTTCACGACTGTCCTCATCGCCGATGAGGTATGTGAAATTATCAGACGTTGGCGCACGAATTTGCTCGAATATCAATTCTGAATCCTATCACCAGTTACGTCCTCTATATCCAAAAGTTTTTCGAGGCAAACATGGTCATGTTTGATTGAAAGGCGAGATGGTTTCGAACAGATTTGAATCTCTCAGTCGCTTTCTTTCATACGTCTTGAGACATGCCCCTCAGGAATTCGGCCTGGTCCTAGATCACTGCGGGTTCGTATCTTTGGATAGGCTTCTTGCAGCCATAAACACTGAATCGAGGTGGAAGTGGGTGAGAAAGGAAGACCTCCTGAACCTGATCGCATCATCGCCTCGGAGAAGATTCGAGATTAGAGACGGTCGAATCAGAGCCCTCTACGGTCACACAGCTCTCCGAATGATGGCTTACGAGTCAGTAATCCCTCCAGAGTATCTCTTTCACGGAACTGCAAGACGATTTTCGAGCAGCATCGAGCGTTCCGGATTGCTGCCAGTACGCAGGGGCTTTGTCCACCTGTCTCGAAGCGTCGAGGAGGCATTGACTGTTGGAAAGCGTCGAGACCACAACCCGGTTGTGTACAGAATTCACGCGTTGACAGCTCACAAAGAGGGAATTCGGTTTTTCAACGCTGGGGATGTGTATCTCTCACGTTTCGTTCCGGCAATATATCTGCAAAGGCTTGATCTCTAGTCGCTATCTACTTCGCATGAATCTCGACAACATCTCGGTCTCCGAGAACATGTCCAAGCCCAACCCTTTCTCCCGGATACTTGGCCGTGGAACCCCAGACTCTTGCGAATCGGAAGTTATCATGTAATTCTGTGTGAATTCTCTTGGCAAGCTCGGCAATCGTGGATCCTGCACGGATGACAAAGGGCTCAGCGGAACGTGTATCATCATTCGGCTCTTTCGTATAGACACGAATTATTCCAAGAGATTCGAATATCGCACGCCCTATCTGATGAAGGTTCTCCCCGGTAATGCATGAGACTGGTATCAGAGGCATATCTGCTATGGCTCGACGCAGCTCTTCAAGGTTTTCTCTCGCCCCGGGCAGATCTAGCTTGTTAGCGACTATCAGAGTCGGCTTGTAGGCCGCGGCGCTTTCTAGTAGTGCATCTTCAACATCGTTCAGACGAGCTTCTCCGCTTATTCGGATCGTCGCGTTATTTGCGCCATACTCCTTCAGCAACTTATGCAGGTCTTCGATATCGCAGTCGACTAGATGTCCCGAAACGATTACGTGAACTCCGCTGCTCCCCTTGACTCGTGTCACTCGTACGTGCGACTTTGGTTTTCTAGGCGAGATCCTAGCGTCCTCCAATTCTCCAAGAACCATTTGAAATTGGCTCTGAGGGCTCTCAGACAGGTCGAGCACAATTATGATGCCATCTGCGTTCCTAGCAAGTCCCAGAGTCTGAACACCCCACACCGCCCCATCTGCAGCACCTTCAACTAGTGCCGGAGCTTCTACGAGTTGGATTTGCAGGTCTTCAAAGTTCATGATGCCTGGGACCGGGCGCGTCGTCGTGAATCTATGTCCTGCAATAGCGGGACTTGCATTGGTCAAAGCCGAAAGCAGACTGCTCCTGCCGACACTTGTCTGACCGATCAGAGCGACTTGAGCAGCTCCTTCCTTCTGGATGAACCAGTCGACACCGCCTTTACCCGCTCTTCTCTGTTTCTGCTCAACTTCCTCAAGCCTTAAGACCGCAATCTTGCGCTTGACTTGCGCTCGCAGCCTTTCGTTGCCCTTATGCTTCGGAACAGCCGAGAGGAACTCTTGAAGTGCTTTGATCTTTTCTTCTGTGGTCCTAGCTTGAATGGCCTTGTTCCATAGTCCCTTTGCCTGTGCGGTCAGGTTAGCTGGCAACGACAGAACTCCTTGGACCATGTAGACAAAGCAGTTGGTGAGATTAGTCTCTTGCGTTGCGCCTTACTCACAAGCCCATCCAAGAGAACTCCTCGTTGAAAGGTTCTTCTACGCCGAGAAATGCCCTAGCCAAGAGCTTCCGCCTATTTCAGTACATAACCGGTCTTCATGTACCAGATGTAGAGGTCAAGCTTAGATAGAGGCATGCCTAACTGAGCACCGAGATCCCGCAGCTTGGATTCAATTTCCAAGTACGTGCGCCTCGTAAGCCCTCTCGGAATTTCATCGATCATTCTGTTATCACACATTGTCCTGAGGACATGCCTGTCAAGAATGGCGACATCGTCATATCCGACGTTTCTTAGTAAGTGGCTGGCCTCCTTGTACCCAAGACCCATCACGTTCTCAACAAGCCAGTCACGGGCCGGCATTTCGCCCGTGAAGCTAACCACGATGTCTTTGATGTTACTGAACTCCCGAGCCCGAACAATGAAGTTGGCTCTTCGTTCGCTGAATCTATGGCCGAGTCGCCTCAGAAGCCTCGCCAGCTCATCTTCTGGAAGTCTGAGGAAGCCTTCAAGACCGATTGTCTTCTGAATACTTATTCCCAGCTTCGCGCTGGAATTGGCCGTGAGAATGCAGAAGCAGAGTTCGGAGAACCAGTCTTCATTTCCTTTCAAGTGGAGAATCTTGAACTCTCTTATCCTCTCCTCCACCTGCTCAGCAACACTGCCTCTTATGAGAGCGAGTACTTGCGAAACGAGTGATCCAGCATCCATGCACGAGCTCCGTGCCTAGCTGTATCCAATTCCCAAGGTAAATGCTTCGGTGCGGCCGGCAGTCTGGAGTTGCGGTTGTACTCTGCAGAAGCTCATAAGGGTCATCGGCTCTCTGCAGGTGTGCAGCCTATAGGGTATCAACACTGGGCGTTCAACGACCATGTTAGTGAAGAAGGAAGAGTATTCGAGAGGCAATCTTGTCTCTGACAAGGCCCTCCGTATTCGTTTCGCCCAATGGCCGCCTAACCAAATGCAGATTCGTGTCTTTCCACTGCTTCTTCCTAGCTTGGGTTCTATCCGACTGATTCGACTTTTTGAATCTCCGGCACTTTCTTCTTCAGAAACTGCTCGACTCCCCACTGCAGGGTCATCTGGGACATCGGGCATCCGGCACATGCCCCGGTCAATTTCACCTTCACCACACCCTCTCTTACATCAATTAGCTCTATGTTTCCTCCGTCTGCTTGAAGGTTTGGTCTCAGCTCCTCAAGGGCCTTTTCGATTTTCTCCTTGGTTGCCGACATCGCCATCAAACCAACTCCAAGTCTACACCCAACAATATAAGCTTCAATCCTAGCCTGAGGATTGCATAGGGATCTAATTGAAGTGGAGATGCCGGATCTGTGGTTGGATCTATGATGAGACGAACGGACTGCCGGAGCAACAAATAGGCCCTGAGACCAAGTTCGAGGATCTACCCAGAGGATGGACATGTCCGATTTGTGGTGCACCGAGAGAAGAGTTCGAGCGAGTGGAATAGAGAAGCCTGCAGGCTCTCCGAAAGGCTTAACCTAATAGACAGACACTTCTGGGCAACCCGATGTCAAAGGTCGAACTCATAATGAGTGAGCAATACGTGCGAAAGACTTCCCGTTCAAAGCAAGCATATGAGCGGGCGAAGAAGCTTTTCCCTGCGGGTGTCTCATACAAGATACGATTCATAGAACCCTACCCGTTCTGCGTAACGAATGCGAAGGGCAGCAAACTATTCGATATTGACGGTAACACGTATACGGACTACTGGTGTGCCCACTTTGCTTTGATTCTGGGGCATCGTCATCCGAAGGTTGTGGAAGCGGTCAAAGAGCAGATTGAGAAAGATTTTCACTACGGAGTCACCCATGAGCTCGAAGCCAAGCTTGCCGAACAAATTGTGAGGATGGTGCCTTCAGCCCAGTTCATCAGGTTTGCTGGTTCGGGCACCGAGGCAAACATGTATGCAGTCCGGCTGGCCAGAACATATACAGGCAGAACCGGAATCGGGAAATTCGAAGGTAACTGGCATGGTGGCTACGACCCGCTGCATGTAGCTATGCACCCCCCATTCGAAGAGTTGCCTTCGGGCGGTCTGACGCCCGGTTCTCTCGCAGATACTGTTGTCCTCCCCTTCAACGATCTGGACGGAGTAAGAAGACGTGTGAAGGGAAAGCGGTTGGCGTGCATTCTGATCGAGCCCGTTATGGGCGCTGGAGGCATGATCCCGGCGGAGAGAGAGTTTTTGAAGGGGCTGGCAGAATTCTGTCAGGAAGAAGACATCTTGCTAATCTTCGATGAGGTCATCACCGGGTTCAGGCTGGGGCCAGGCGGGGCCCAGCAAGTCTACGGCATTAGACCTGACCTAACCATCTTGGGAAAGATCGCTGGAGGAGGGCTCCCCATCGGTGCTATCACTGGCAGAGCAGACATCATGGAAAGGATGGACCACATGAAATACAAGGGCTCGGAATACTCGTTCCATGGCGGAACACACACAGGAAACCCGGTTTCAATGGCTGCCGGACTGGCAACATTGAAGATCCTAGAAGATGGAACAGTATATCCGACGATAGACAAGATGGGCGCGAAAATGCGTGCAAGTCTCACGGACATAATGACACGCGCAGGCTTGGAATTCCAGACGACGGGCATCGGATCGATCTTCGGCTGCCATTTCACAAAGGCTCCGATTAAGGATGTTGCAGCTGTTGATACAGGAGATAGGGAACTGTCAAAGAGGTTGATGTACTTCCTATTGGATAAGGGAATATTCTGCTTGACACCTGAACTTGTCCACTGTGCGATCTCGACGGCTCACACAGATGTCGAGATGGACGAATTCCTTGGAGCGGCTGAGCTCTTCGCGAGGAAAGCGAAGAAGTAGCATAGCACTGCGCGAACTAAGTTACTATGACATGGTCAACTTGGAAGTATCGTTTAGCAAGCATTCTGGTCTTGTCTATCGTCCGACCATTCTTGCCTATCGCCAGTGCCTTGTCTCTTGGCTCGACTTCCACAACGACGATCTTCCTTTCAGGCTTCTCTGTAATCCTAATCTCTCTTACTTTTGCTGGAGCCAGCGCATTTCTGATCAGTTGCTCGGGCGTATCGGCTTGTTCAACAACCTCGACTTGGCGTCCGGTCATCTTCCTTAAGGTTTGAATGTTCTTTCCAGCTCTCCCGATGGCAAGGCCCATCTCCCCTTGCTTTGCGAGGAATATTATTCTCTCGCCCTTCTCGTCGATAAGGCAGTCCTTAGCTGTTGCTCCTGTAATGCTCTCGAATAGCGCGATACATTTCATCTCGTCGCCTGTGAGCTTGATTCTAGCTGCTGACATTTCTGTCTTCAACAACCTTCAGTATCTCAGAGTCGCCTGGCTCGCGAATTGTCAATGCGGCGACATGGAACGGTTTCTCGCACACAGTCCTTAGGTCCGTGCTGGAGCCTGCGTAGACGTATACAGGAAGCTCCGAGAGCTTGGAGCCATGAAAGATTGCAGACCTTGCTGACTCTGGGCAGTTCGACGCCAAGACGATCAACTTTCCCTTTCCGCTTCTGGCTGCCCTGAGGGCTTCCATGCACCCAAATGATACCTTACCGGTTTTCACGGCAATCTTCAACTGCTTGGCTACGTCCATTATCTCCTCGACCTTTCTGGCATGGACATATACATGTCTATGAGGCCCGTCCCCATGGGTATCTGCTGCCCAACAATGACGTTCTCTGCAACTCCTTTCAGAGTGTCAGCTGTTCCTCTCATTGCTGCGTCGACGATTGTTGGAATAGTGATCTCGAATGCAGCCTTGGCCAGTGTGCTTGCCTTCTCTCCGCTAACGCCGTGCCTTCCCACCTGTAGAACCTCTCCGGACGCCGTCATCGCATCCGCTACAAGCATCACGTGTCGGACATCAACATCAAGGCCTTGCTCTTCAAGGACGCCTAGGGCCTCCTTAGCTATCACTTCTCTGGCAGCCTCGATTCCCAAGGTCATCGCGACTTCATGGATGTTGTTTGATATGGTCCTCGTTGGATCGACGCTGGAAACACTCAGGGCCTGTTCAAGACTGGATCCCTCAGTCCTGATGACCCACTCTCCTCTCTGTTCCATCACAAGTGCCCTCTTGACCGCGGGAAGACCTTTGATGTGAAGAGTAGGCAACTTTCCTGCCAATCGCCGGAACTGAGAGATGTCCATGCCTTTGGGCTTGATCTCGATTCTTGTCCGCTCGATCTTGACTTCGCAAGATGGAAGCTTGAACGCATCTCTTATGTCGCGCATTGCGATCTCTCTTACACGCATCTTCTCGGAGTCAAGAGCTACTTCAATGCTCATCCTAGTTATGTCAGACTCTATGTGTGCTGCGACATCTCTCAGTGTTGTGTGTGTGATCAATCTGGCGACATCTTCAGCCTTTTCACGGTTCTGTCTGCATCTCTTGTCTAAGTACACGGTCATCATCGGCGTTGA
>CAZFRJ010000005.1:0-13249 GCA_964521355.1 uncultured Candidatus Bathyarchaeia archaeon
GACTTGAGGAAGGAGTAGCCGCATTTCCAGAAGAGATCCCTAGGCGGCTAATCAGGCTCTTTACATATGTGGGAGAGACGGTTCTTGATCCATTCCTTGGATCCGGCACTACCATGAAAGTGGCAAAGGATCAACATAGAAACTGCTGGGGCTACGAAATCGACCTAGAGCTAAGGCCGATTATCTTTGAAAAAACGGGTCTCAGGCAATCTAGGGCCAAAGAAGAAAATCAAGATACCGAGGTCATCGAGAGGTCTGACGCAAAGAGACTACGATCCTTCTTGCAGAAAAGAGTGAGAAAACAGAGATCTGCAGCAAGGAGAGTAGAATCGAAACCGCGATGAGCACATCCTTCTCAGCCGGAATCGCGCATCAAGTCCGCATTCTGTCGAGTGAGAGGGCTACGCCCAAAATTGAGGTTTCGGCATGCCAAGCTTCTTGTCCAAGCATGCCTTGATGAATCCGTAGTATGGTGGTGATGGCCTGTTAGGTCGGGATTTGAATTCGCCGTGGAATTGTGTAGCGAAATAGAAGTACTTGTCGGGTAGTTCAAGGATTTCCATCCGCGTTCCCTCGGTATTTCTAGCTGAGAAAACAGCTCCAGCCTTTGTCAGTTGGTCTAGGTACCCCGGGTTAACCTCATAACGATGCCTGTGCCGCTCATATATTCTTCGAGTTCTGTAAAGCTTCTCCGCGATCGTTCCCGGAGAGATTGTGATTTCGTGAGCGCCCAGTCTCATCGTGGCTCCTTTGTATTCCACGCGCTTTTGCTCGGGCATGATGTCGATCACTGGGTAAGTAGCGTCGGGATCTATCTCTGTGCTGTTGGCGTCTTGGAGTCCGATACTTCTTGCGAATTCGACTGTGGCTAACTGAAAACCGAGACAGATGCCTAGATAGGGCATGTCCCTCAAGCGGGCGTAGTTGATTGCTTTGATCTTCCCTTCTGTACCTCGCGACCCAAAGCCGCCAGGTACGAGTACTCCATCGAATTTGGAAAGAGTCTGGAGGGCCGATGCGTCGTCCTCTAACACCTCAGTTTCTATCCAGTCGATCGAAAGCTTTGAGTTGCAGAAGGCAGCCGCATGTCTGAGAGCCTCGTTCACACTGACATACGAATCCGCCAATTCCGTGTACTTACCACACATTGCAATTCTGATCTCGTGTCTTGGGTTTGTGAAAGAGTTCACGGTCTTCTCCCAGTCGGTCCAGTTCGCCTTTCTTCTCGAAAGCTTGAGCCTCTCCGTTAGGTATTCTCCCAAGTTCTGCCGATCAAGAACAAGCGGAGTCTCGTACACTGTCTGTATGTCCGGGGAGGTGAAAACAGCTTTCTCTTCCACGTTGCAGAAGAGGGCTATCTTCTTCTTTGGCTCAGCCAAGAGAGGTTTCTGACTTCTCGCAACGATTATGTCAGGCTGGATACCGATTCTTCTGAGCTCCTGCACGCTGTGCTGAGTTGGCTTGGTCTTCTGCTCTCCCACAACATCCAAGACTGGCACGAGCGTAACGTGCACGTAGAGAACATTCTCGTATCCCTGCTCAAGCTTCATCTGACGAGCCGCTTCCAAGTAAGGTAAGCTCTCAATATCCCCCACGGTCCCGCCGATCTCGATCAATGCGACATCAGAGCTGTTTCTAGTCGCGATCTGAACGATCCTCTGCTTTATCTCATCAGTAATGTGCGGAATAATCTGAACACATCTTCCAAGAAAGTCCCCCCTCCTCTCGCGGTCGATAACTGAAAGGTAGACCTGTCCTGTCGTCATATTGTGATCCTTAGGAATATTGATGTCCAAGAATCGCTCGTAGGTACCGATGTCCATGTCTATCTCGCCCCCGTCCTCAGTGACGAAGACTTCTCCATGGATAATCGGATTCATTGTTCCTGCGTCAACGTTCAGGTAGGGATCTATCTTGGCCGCAGTGACCTTGAAACCTCTTACCTGCAGAATTTTCCCTATGGAGGCAGCAGTCACACCCTTGCCTATCCCTGACATCACGCCGCCAGTAACAAAGATGAATTTCGTCATGGAGTTTCCTCATAACTCCAGACTTGATATTTAAGAGTAAACCAGCCCTATAGGATTACATTCTCGGAGACCCGTTTGACTGTCCGTACGAGTATCCCTGATGTTACTAGAGCATTCATCTTGATCATTTGCCAGTCCAAGGAGTGTCTCTTGAACTGAATGCTAGGGCTGTTTCGACAGTGGCCGGGTCTGCAGGACCTCGGGGTTGACCAAGTTGGGTGGCTTCTTTCCTTCAAAGAAAGCTATCGCATTGTCTGCTGCCATTTCCGCCATCTTCGAACGTGTTTCGTGACTTGCACTCGATATGTGCGGTGCGACAACAACGTTCTCAAGCCTAAGGAGAGGATTGCTCGTAGGAGTCGGTTCTTGCTCGAAAACGTCAAGTCCGGCTCCCGCGATCCTCCCTTCTTTCAACGCATCGTACAGGGCCTTTTCATCTACAGTCGGCCCTCTTGAGTTATTGATCAGGTAAGCTGTCTTCTTCATAAGGCTAAGTTTCCTTGCATCCACCAAGTGGTAGGTCTCTTTCATCAACGGAACGTGCACGCTCACGAAATCTGACTCTCTGAAAAGCGTATCCAAGTCAACACGCTTTGCTCCCAAATCCTTCTCCAGATCTGGTCGAGGGACCACATCGTAATAGAGAATCTTCATGTCAAACCCTTTGGCTCTCCTTGCCAATGCCGCGCCTATTCTCCCTGCACCAACTATCCCCAATGTAGCGCCGTGAACATCTCGACCCAGTAGCATGCTGGGATGCCAGCTCACTTTCCATTGCCCTGTACGAACATACTTGTCTGCTTCGACGACACGCCTGGCAATGGCCATGAGAAGCGCCCAAGCGAAATCCGCTGTAGTCTCGGTCAGAACTTCAGGCGTGTTCGTTACATATATGCATCTTCTAGTTGCTTCTTTGATATCGATGTTATCGAAGCCTACAGCCATCTGCGCGACGATCTTCAGCTTTGGCGCTGCATCAAACACTTCTGCGTCGATGGGGTCGGATAGAAGAGGTACGAGGCCGTCAATGTCACTAACCTTCTCGACTATGACACGTTTCGGCGGCGGACCATATTCTTCCCACACCTCTGTGTCGAAATTCTGCCTTATTTTGGTTAGACCTCTCTCAGGAAGAAGACGGGTAACGTAGACTTTCGGTTTCGGCATGAGACTCACATGAATTTGATTGATGCAACTGTTTATTAACACTCACCCATCACAGGCTAGATGTTAGCTTTCAACAAATCATGGCCGAGTCGTCGATATGATAGGCATAATAAACAAGGACCAACTAGTGATGAATGGAGAAACAGCTCTCAACAGAGAAGCGAGAGCTTTAGCGTTGGCCAGCATCGAATCCGCAGTGAACTCTGTTGACCCGAGGCGCTTACTAGAGTCAAGATTGTCACTCAAGAATTCCGTTATTCACATCAATGGATATTCATTCGACTTGCGACAATTCAAGAGAATCTATGTGACAGGTGCCGGCAAAGCAAGTGGCTCGATGGCAGAAGGTGTGGAGCAGGTACTAGGAAGACGCATCACAGATGGATTCGTGACAGTACCGTATGCCAACAAGAACAGAACGGACATCATAGAACTGCATCAAGCAAGCCATCCAATCCCGGACGAAGCCGGAGTCAACGGAGCACGACGTATGTTGGAAATGGCCACACAGGCAAAACAGGACGACCTAATCATATGCTTGATCTCAGGCGGAGGATCCAGCCTCATGCCACTACCCCGAGACGATATCCAGATCGCTGAAAAGAAAGAGATCACGCAAGCGCTTCTGAAGTGCGGTGCAACAATAAGTGAAATCAACACTGTCAGAAAGCACATATCTGACATCAAGGGCGGCTGGCTTGCGAAGAAGGCCCATCCAGCCACGATCCTGAACCTTATTCTTTCTGATGTCGTGGGCGACCGCTTGGAGTTCATTGCATCAGGCCCGACAGTCCCAGATCCAACAACCTTCATCGACGCCATAATAGTGCTGAAGAAATATGGTCTATGGGATAGTGTGCCGAAATCCATCCGAAAGGTTTTGTCAGATGGAGAGAAGCACCTTATCCCTGAGACACCCAAGGCAAATGACGAGGCGTTCAAGAAAGTCCACAACGTTATTGTCGGAAACAATGCGACTGCAAGTCTAGCAGCCTGCAGGCATCTCAATTCGGCAGGCTTGAACACCATCTTACTTACTTCGACTCTTGAGGGGGAGGCCCGATGCGTTGGGACAATGCTGGCGTCAATAGCTTGTGAAGTTTCTTCGTCTGGAAACCCTGTTCGGAAGCCTGCGGGCATGGTGGCTGGCGGAGAGACTACGGTGACTGTTACTGGAAAGGGATCAGGCGGAAGAAATCAAGAGCTAGCATTAGCGGCCGCATTAAGACTGGATAGCATGGATGGCATTGTTGTGGCTTCGGCAAGCACAGATGGCGTAGATGGCCCGACTGATGCAGCGGGGGCAATAGTAGACGGAAGAACATTGGCTAGGGCGAAGAAAATGGGGCTGGCTGCTCAGGAGTATTTGGCTGAAAATGACTCATACGATTTCTTTTCGAAGATCGGCGATCTAATATTGATGGGGCCGACAGGTACGAATGTCAACGATATTTCAACGATAGTGGTTCGATAGGTCGCTGGTAGAAGGAACCCATTGCAGATGAGATTTGCGTGCTTTCAACCGTACACTTAGCAAACGACTAACAAGCTAGGCAAACATATTCTTCTAAGAGAAAGAGATAGAATCCATGGTCAGGTGACAACTTGGACAGAGACATAGTGCAGAGATTGGAGAGCATCGTTGGAAAGAACCACATAATGACAGAAAGAGATCTTATGCAGAACTATTTGGTGGATGAAAGTGTTGATCTGGTTAGGCCTAGGCCTGCCAACGATCTTGTGCTGGTGAAGCCCGCTAGCACTCAGGAGATTTCTGAGATACTGTGTCTTGCCAACGAAAATGGCATTCCTGTCTTTCCGAGAGGAGGAGGAACCGGGCTGGCAGGCGGAGCAGTCCCAACGCAGGACGGCATAATCCTCGCAATGGAGAGGATGAACAGGATTGAGATAGACAAGGAGAACTTGATGGCGGTTGCAGAAGCAGGTGTTACCCTCGAAGCACTCTGCAACTCAGCTATTCAGGCGGGTCTATTCTTCCCTTTGCATCCAGGCGACGAGACTTCTCAGGTAGGAGGACTCGTCGCCACAAACGCAGGCGGTGCTAGGGCAATAAAGCATGGAGTGATGAGAAACTACGTCAGGGGAATGGAAGTAGTTCTTCCCTCAGGCAGCATACTGAAGCTCGGAGGAAAGCTGCACAAGAACAACGTAGGCTACGACCTCATGCAATTCATAACAGGAAGCGAAGGAACGCTCGCCGTGATAACCAAGGTGATCCTGCGGCTTCTGCCGATGTTCGCGGCAACAGGCACCCTCATCCTGCCCTACAACAACCGAAGCGACGCAATAGCAAGCGCTCCAAGACTGCTCAAAGACGGACGGCTACCACTTGCGATAGAATACGCTGAAAGAGACCTTATGGAGAGAACTGCAAGAAACCTAGGCGAGAACTGGCCTGTCAAATCAGGGAACTGCTACCTCATGATCATAGTTGCTGAATCCAGCAGAGAGCAATTGCTCTCTGAAAGCCTGAAAATCGCCGAGACATGCCAACAGATGGGCTCCCTCGAACCTCTCTTCGTTGAGACGAGAAGCGAACAAGACAGAATCCTGAGAATAAGGAGCAACATATATCCCGCCCTGAAGAGCGAAACGGCAGACATACTTGATGTAACCGTACCTACGTCTAGGCTGGTAGAGCTCATGGGGGCAGTGGAAGGGCTCGCTGAGAAAGAGAACGTTTTTCTGCCGGTCTTTGGACACGCAGCAGACGGCAACCTGCATGTGCACATAATGAAAGGCCCAGAAGGAGAAACCGAATACGTGGAGAGACTGAGGGATGAAATATACCGGATCGCAATCGAACTTGGCGGTGTGATAACTGGAGAGCATGGAATAGGGAAAATCAGGACTGGAAAACTTCAAGCCTACCTCACTGAGAAAGAGATTGAGCTGATGAGAAACGTAAAGAGAATCTTTGATCCGAACAACATACTTAATCCTGGAGCCAAGATACCGGTCTACAACTGTACAAGCGAATCCTAGGACGACTCAGGTGAACTGTCTCCAGAAACCGAATCCAGCGACTCAGTCGTCTCCGGACTTGCATCGCGCCACTTTCGCCTGCCTCCGATCGTTGAAAATCTTTATACTGAACATGCCAACCTGAACGGTGGGACGATTTCATGTCGTGCACGGTCGTTGTCGGAGGATTTTTCGGAGATGAAGGCAAGGGAAAGCTCGTCTCGTACCTAGCGATCAGGGATAGGCCTTCGATAACGGCGAGAGGAGGGGTCGGACCTAATGCAGGTCACAGGGTGGAATATCAGGGCCGGACGTACGGCCTCAGAATGGTTCCTAGCGCGTTTGTCTGCCCTGACACGCGTCTCCTGATAGGGCCGGGAGTTCTGGTAAATCCCAGAGTTCTCCTAGAAGAGATCAAGCTCACGGATACCGAGAATAGACTTGGAGTTGACCGACAATGCGCAATCATAGAGGAGAGACACATAGAGGAAGAAAGTAGAAACGCCCATCTCACCACGAAAGTAGGAACGACGAAGACTGGTGTGGGAGTCTGTCAGGCAGAGAGAACCTATCGGAAAGCAAGACTTGCTGGAGAATTTCCCGAAATCTCAAAGTACCTTACAGATGTCCCTCAGGAGCTGGGCGACGCGATCAGTCAGAGGAAAAAGGTGCTCATTGAGGGAACCCAAGGAACCTACTTGTCGCTCTATCATGGCACTTACCCCTTCTGCACAGCAAAGGACGTGATTGCATCCGCTATCTGCTCGGATGTGGGAGTCGGCCCGACGGCCGTTGACGATGTCATGGTTGTCTTCAAGGCTTTTGTCACAAGAGTCGGCGAAGGGCCTTTGGAGAATCAACTTTCATCTGACGAGTTGGAGAGAAGAGGATGGTTGGAGTTCGGGACCGTGACAGGTAGACCTAGAAGAGCCGCGCCTTTCGACTTCAAGCTGGCGAGGAGAGCAGTCATGCTCAACGGAGCGACACAGGCCGCGATTACGAAGCTCGACATTGTCTACCCTAAATGCAAGGGTGTTCAAAGCTTTGAGAGGTTGCCTCAAGACGCTCGCGAGTTCATACATGAGGTTGAGAGTGAAATAGGCATACCGGTGGCCTTGATAGGAACCGGCAGTTCCACGCATGAAATGATTGATCGTAGGAGATCTTAAGCTTGGATGAGAGGTGCGAGGCCTTCGCTTGGAGCAGGGAAGCCAGTCTGACTCCCGAATAGTGGACAGGTTCCTCAACATCCTAGATGGACTGTCCGCAAATCGAAGAGTGTCCGACCTCGTCTACGCATTCAGCGTGATCTTCTTCTTCGCACTCGTACTTTTGCCCCCTATGTTTGGAATACTGCTGAAGTTTGACAAGGTGGAAGAGGTCCTTAGAGATCCCATCCTGCTCAGTCGATCGTGGTCGGCAATATCTTGGTCGTTCGTGCTCGCTTTCGTTGTGTCCGCACTCGATCTAATGTTGGGAATTCCGTTGGCATGGCTGATTGTAAGGAGCAGTCCAAGATGGGGAAGCATCGTTGACACTCTGGCCGATATACCGTTCATCATCCCCACGGTGGCGTTGGGATTCTCGACTCTTCTTTTTTGGGGATCTGAGGGAGTTGTGAGCCCGTTCCTTGGGCGTGCCGTGCTGACACCTGGGCTCGCCCTCATCGTGCTTCTTCACTTCGCCTTTTCACTTCCTGTCGTCGTGAGGGTGATGGTCGGTGAACTATCAGGATACAGGGAGACCTTCGAGATAGCAGCCAAGACCTTGGGAGCCGAGCCGTTCACAGCCGTAAGAACTGTTACTCTCCCGATTCTGAGGCCGAGTATTGTTGCCTCATTTCTTCTATCGTTCGCAAGATCGCTATCTGAGACTGGCGCTACAATTGTCGTGGCGGGAGCTTTCGAGAACGGACCAGTACTCATCAAGAATGCCAAAGATGCTGGGCTTGAAGGACCCCTCTCATTTGTGAGCTTCACATTGATAGCCGGATCAGTCATAGCGTTCATGCTCATCAAGTATCTAGGCCCCAAACTGAGGCTGCCCATCTCAAGAGTCTGGCCAGATGCAGAGAAAAAGCTGAGTCAGCGCAATTCAGTTCTTGTGAGGGACCTGACTTCTTTTTCGATCTTCATCTTCATAGTCATTGCTCCCTCGGTGTTCATTGCCGTGCCCAGTCTGTCCGCCCTATTTGATGGAACCATGAAGGAGGCCCTTTCAAGTCAAGGAGTCTGGAGTACTTACTGGCAGAGCATGCTGCTGAGCTATGTTATCGGGATAATCGTTACCGTCATTAACATGTTGACAGGTATGCCGATGGCTGTGCTCATAGCAAGGAGAAGGCTCGGAAAAACAGTAACATCGTTGATCGACGGGCTAGTGAATATTCCGATCGTTGTTCCATCCGTAGCCTTGGGAGTCTCTCTAGGCTCGTTTTGGAAAGCAATTGGCGTCCTACCAGAGTTCTGGGTTCTAACTATCTCTCACCTGACGATCACATACACCTATCTTGTTAGAGCTATGTCCGCCGCCATAGAGTCAGTTCCGGTTCATCTAGAAGAGACCGCGAGGACATTGGGAGCAAGACCTCTGACGGTCTTTAGGAGAATAATCCTTCCGTTGACCAAGTATTCGCTGTTTGCAGGAGCCATATTGACCTTCACGAGAAGCGTTGACGAGACAGGGGCTGCTGCGGCAGTTTCCGAGAAGCTGAAGACCGTTCCTGTGCTATTGGTCGATTGGGTAAGGGGGACTGTGGCAGTTTCGCGTTCGACGCAAAGCTTGGGTGTAGGAATCCTTGTCGCAATATCCTTCATTGGTCTCCTTGCACTTCGTCTAGTCATGGGTAAACGGAGATAGTCCAGATGCCTTCGGTCAGGCTGGTTGACATCCTCAAGAGATTCGGGGCGATCACGGCAATAAACCGGTTGAGCATGGAGATAGTTGATGGAGAATATGTCTGCCTTTTGGGGCCAACTGGTAGTGGAAAGACTACGCTCCTGAAGCTGATTGCGGGTCTGACAATTCCAGACGAGGGAGAAATCTACATCGACGACAAGCTGGCGAACAAGATTCCAGCAGAGGAGCGAGGCGCAGTCTATGTACCGCAGCAGTACGCCCTTTTCCCGCATCTGACGGTTTTGGAGAATGTGGCGTTCGGGCCTCTCGCTCGTGGCGTGAACGAAGAGGAAGCGCTTCGAACGGGAAGAGAAATGCTGGAAATGATGAGGCTGGCGCATAGGGCTGACTCGAAGCCAGACGAGTTGAGCGGAGGTATGCAGCAACGTGTGGCTCTTGCAAGAGGTTTGGCGACAGAGGCGAAACTGCTGCTTCTCGACGAGCCGCTTGGTGCCCTGGACGCTAGACTTCGTGTAGAGTTGAGGTACAAGCTGAGAAGGCTTGCAGAGCAATCAGGCGTCACTACTATCCATGTCACACATGATCAAGCGGAGGCGACAGCCATTGGCGACCGAATAGCCGTTTTGCGTGAAGGGAGGATAAGACAGTACGCCACGCCGTTCCACATGTACATGCGGCCTCAGTCGCTATTTGTCGCCCATTTTGTTGGCGGAGCCAACTTCCTTCAGGCAGTCGTTGCGAAAAGGCATCTAGAAGAATCAGTTCTGGAGCTGCATCAAGGTCTGAAGATAATTGTCGGGGACACTACCCATTTGTCTGCGGAGGAAGTCGTGGTGGTGATTAGAGAAGATCGTGTGAACATGGCTGAGCCTACTGAAAAGGTAGACTCAGATCGATACAACATTATTGGGGGAGAGATCCAATCCGCAAGATTCCTTGGAAGCTTCGTCAGTCATCAGATACGCCTGGCCAACGGAGACATGGTCACATCGAAGATGCCGACACAGAGGCTTGAGAAACCTTTGCCGGCGGGGAAGAAAGTGATTGTGTACTTCAAGCCATCGGACACCATGGTCTACTCGTATCCTCCCATAGGCTTGTCGAGAGAATTGAGAGTGCTCTAGATGCCTCAGGTTCAGATAACTGGACTCACAAAGAGATTCGGATCGGTCACAGCTCTCGAAGACGTGAATCTGGACATCAGAGATAGAGAGTACCTGTCGATCATAGGTCCAAGTGGATGCGGGAAATCTACACTCATCAAGTGCATAGCTGGAATATTCGCACCGGACAAGGGTGAGATACTGATTGATGGTCAAGCGATCGGAAATGTTCCCATACAGCGTAGGAGGATCGGATACGTCTTTCAAGAGATCGCCCTTTTCCCGCACATGAAGATATTCGAAAATGTATCGTACGGACCACGAGTTCAGGGGCATACAAGGCAAAGCGCCCAAGCGCTTGTCGATGAGTTGCTCAATTTGATTAAGCTCAGCGACCGAGCTGATTCGTTACCTCTGGAGCTGAGCGGGGGTGCTCAGCAGAAAGTGGCCGTGGCACGCGCTCTTGCGTCTGGCTCTGCCCTGCTCTTGTTGGACGAACCTTTTGGAGCTCTGGACTCAAAGGTTAGAGCGGATCTACGATACGAGATCAGGAAGATGACGAATGATCTGGGGCTCACTGTTCTGCATGTGACTCACGACCAAGAAGAAGCCATGTCCATATCTGACAGAGTTGTCGTCATGAAAGCTGGGAAAATCATCGAGGACGGAACTCCACTTCAACTGTACCTACGACCGAAGATGATCTTTACCGCAAACTTTCTGGGCGAGGCAAACTTCCTCAGAGGCACAGTCATCCAGCAGACATCAACAGGTGTTGTCGTACAAGCCGAGGATACACACCTTCAGACAATCGACAGAACTCGTGAAGTCGGTGAGGAGGTGATCATCGCTGTCAGGCCGGAATTCGTCTCCATCGCCCGAGGGCATGGCGATAAGAATCGCCTGAGAGGAAAGGTTGGGGACGTTAGGTTCATGGGCCAGATAGTCCGATACGAGGTCGAGATTGCAGAGGGAAGAACAATGTATGTCGAGCATCCTATATGCTTCGGGGAGCTAGAAATCGAGCCTTTGGATGAAGTGACACTTGGTATGTCCCCGCATCATACGATGATCTATTCGGTGCCGAAGCATGGCTTGGAGAAGGAGCTTCAACTAGAATGATCCTGGGGATTTGCTTCGAATGGAATTGAAGGTACAAACGCTTATGTGTGGAATTGGGAGAATATGTTGGAGAAGAGAAAGTTCAGACTTCTAGAGGCGTTACTGATTGGTCACATGTCTTGCTCTGAAACAGGAGGGTGACACATATTGAGTGAAAAGCTCCTGAGTTGGTTTGGAAAACGGAGACAGACAAAAGCTGTGCAGCTCATGCAATCACATCTCTCTCTAACTACTCGCGCAGTGGAGGAGTTGGGAAAGGCGATGGACTGCAAGATCAAGAGTCAGAGAGAATTGGCTGAGGCAAGTATTGCGAGACTGTCAAGAATGGAGGAAGAGGCTGACGCACTTAGAAGGGAAGTTGCGCTTGAACTCACCAAAGGCGAAATACCTCCGCACGAGAGAGACGATCTACTTCACCTTTCAAGAGATATTGATTGGATAACTGACTGGTCGAAGGAATCAGGTAGGGTTCTGGCTGTGGCTCCGGTTGAAAGATTGCCGGAACCGCTGACGAAGAAGGGATTGGAGATGATTCAGGTCGTGAAGGAGACCGCGATCGCGGTTCGAAACTGTGTTGACAAGTTGAGCGAAGAACCGAAAGAAGCCATGAGGTTGGCAGATATTGTCGAATCTCTTGAGGAGAAAGTGGACACCCTCTACACTGAGATCAGAGGCCTCTATCCCACGATGGATTTCACGAAGGTGAACCCTGGAGAGGTGTTCTTGGTTGGTCAGCTGTTTGACGCTATTGAAAACATTACGGACTGGTGTGAGAATACCATAGATCAGGTGCGAGTGATCGCCGTCAGAATTCTCTAGGCAGAAAAGCAGCTTCCCTTTGTTACTGTCTGGCAGATGCAACTCAGGCTATCGAGCCTCACGACGTGTCCTTGCCATAGGTCTCCTGATCTGGCGCCTTTCGGGCTTGGTAGTGGATAGAGTCACTGTCTTCTGTGCGCAGTGAAGAAGCTTGTCACGAAGGTGGTGAAGCCGACGCTTCCCGTTAACGCACCCATAAAGGCGCTCATGAACGCTATCTCGATCCAAGCCTTGACTAGGATCGAGATCAAGACGCTGACGGTGAGCCAAGGTAGCGGGCCCAAGAAGCGAGGCACTAAGGCGAGAAAGAAGAAGACCGTGAATAAGCACTCTGGGACGTAGCCTGCCAGTACTATGGGAATTGTTAGCAGAGAGGGCTTGGCTCTTCGATCTACTTTGAGAAGCCTATATAGGCTTCCGGTAGTGAATCCGGTTAATGATTTTCCGATTGGCAATCCGATTAGACCGAGCCATGCAAGGCCGCCTAGGGGACCAAAGTGAATACCTGGAACAATCCCGCCCAGTAGTCCCGTCAAAAAACCTAGAACTGGCCCTCCATAGATAGCAGCGATAAACGTGGCAACATGGGAGAGGTCAAGTCCTATCTGGCCGACCTTGGCTAGTCCGATCGAAAGAGCTGACAGGCCATTACCTAACGCAACCATCATCGCGGTGAAGGTTACTGCTTTTGAGTCCCATCTGAACCGTCCCAGCATAGAGAAGCTCACCACATGTTTCGTGACTTGCATCTCGCCTTCCAGAATGTACTCACTTAAGGGTTTCTACTCAAGAACGAGTTGGTCAGCTCACTCGCGTTCCTGCGACCCTTTTGCTAGCCGTCATCTGGATCCTTCTGAGAACTTGCACAGCATATCTGAGCTTCTCATAAGACAGTCTAGGGTCGCTGCCCAGTAGCTCTAGGCTACTCTGCAGTAGAGTTCTTGCGAGAGAGGCTTGCTCATCCATTGTCATCTTCTTGAAACCAATCTCCTTGAGTTCAGGATCAAGATCGGCGAAGCCGTGAGTTAGAGATAGAATCGCAGCTGCATACTCGGCCTCCTCGGAGGCATGCCAGAGAGCCTGCCTCATAATCTCTGGCTTGTTTTTCCGATCGGCCAGGATCTGATCTACGAAGGAAATCGCCTTGGAGATTGCGTTCTGTAT
>CAZFRJ010000005.1:13349-19503 GCA_964521355.1 uncultured Candidatus Bathyarchaeia archaeon
GATCGGCCAGGATCTGATCTACGAAGGAAATCGCCTTGGAGATTGCGTTCTGTATCTTCGGGGCGTATTTGGCTTGCATAGCTGACCGCCGCGCGGACCGTGTCTCGCCTTGCTCAACCTGCCAAGCTACTGTCCACTGTGAGAGGAGATTAGAGTTTTCTACTCTACAGTCACAGATTTGGCGAGGTTTCTAGGACGGTCAGGGTCATGCCCCTTCTCCACGGCAATGTTGTATGCCAGCAGCTGGAGAGGAACGACGTAGATGAGAGGTGTCATAACGCTTGGGATATCCTTGGGCATTTCAATGACATCGTCTGAAATGCTTCGAACCTGATCGTCTCCCTCCTCGATGACAGATACTACGTCGGCGCCTCTAGCCTTCATCTCCATGATATTTCCGATTATCTTGCTATGAGTTTCGTCTTTTGGTGCCACAAAGACTACTGGGTATCCCGGCTCCACTATTGCGATGAACCCGTGCTTACTCTCCCCGGCGGCATAGGCCAAGGATGGAACGTAGGCTATCTCCAGTAGCTTCAGTCTGCCTTCTATGGCTGTGACTTCACTGATCCCTCGTCCAAGGAAGCAGAAACTTCGACGATCTTTGTATCTCCTCGCTATGTCCTTGACCTTGTTCTCATGTTTCTGTAGGACATCAGCAACTGCGTCTGGGACTTCTGCAAGCTTTTCAAGGTGATGCGCTGCCTGTTCGGGGCCTATGGTCCTGCGTCTCTCCGCGAGGATTATTGCCAATTTGGTTAGAACTGATACCTGTGCCGTGAATGTCTTTGTTGCTGCTACTCCTATCTCCGGACCGGAGTTCTGCCCTATGTAGACATCAGAGAGTCTGGTTAGGGTCGAGCCCATGACATTGGCTACGCCTATGATGGATGCTCCTTTCTCTCTGGATTGTCGCACTGCGTTCAGTGTGTCAGCGGTTTCCCCAGACTGGCTCATGGCGACTACAACTGAGTTCCTGTTCAGAAGGTCTGCGTGAACGTGATTGAACTCCGAGGCGATGACGGCTTGGCATCGGAGCCCGGCGAGTTTTGCCAGCGAGTAGCTGCCTGCCAGACATGCATGGTAAGCTGTGCCACACCCTATGAGATAGACTGCTTCTGCTGAGTCTAGCTTTGAGGCTACGAGGTCGTGGTAGATCCTTTGTGTTCGCAGAGCGTTGCGAATTGCTTGTGGTTGCTCGTGGATCTCCTTCAACATGAAGTGAGTATATCCTGACTTCTCTGCTGCTTCCCTCGTCCATGTGACCTCAACTGGAGCTCTCTTGACAGCTTCTCCTGTCCTCAGTGCTCTAATCTCAACCTTGCCTAGCTCAAGCGAAGCGACTTCGTCTTCTTCGAGCCATATTGCCTTGTTTGTTAAGGGAAGAAATGCGGGGACATCTGACGCGCAGTAGACTGCGTGTTCTCCGATTCCAATCACCAGAGGGCTCTCCCTTCTGGCACATACTATTCGTTGAGGATCGTGACTACTGAGAACCGCAATTGCGAAGGCTCCCTTGAGCTTCCTCATGGTGTCGATGACTGCGCCGGGAAGGCTCGAACCCTTCTTGACAGCTTCCTCTATTAGATGGGCAATGGCTTCAGTATCCGTTCTAGATTCGAAGCTGTGGCCGCTGTCTTCAAGTTCCTTTCGAAGTTCCATGAAGTTCTCTATGATCCCGTTGTGTATGACCGCGATGCAACCATCGCAGTCGGTGTGCGGGTGTGCGTTTTCCTTGGAAGGGGCGCCGTGTGTTGCCCATCTGGTGTGGGCGATGCCAATGGACCCTGGCATGTCGTCTAGGTTGATCTTGGCGTGCACTTCGGAGATCTTTCCTTTGTCCTTCTTCAGGATCAGTTTGTTGTCGCTGATGGTCGCTTGTCCTACGGAGTCGTATCCTCTGTACTCCAAGCGTTCCAGCGCCTGACGCATTATGGGCGCTGCTTGTCCGTTTCTCAAGATGCAGCCGAAGATTCCACACATGACTTAACCGCACCGAAGTGAAGCGCCCTGAATAGGACGGATATTACATAAGTATTCCTAAAGGTCGATTTTGAGCAGTCATATCGCGAGCTGCCTCATTCACGTTGAGCTTTCATGTTTTTGGTCAAGGGAGAGTTTTAATAATAATCTCTATGCTTGATTATAGCGACCATGTCCTACCTAGTACTCAAGAGCAAGGAACAGGCCCAAGTGCTGCCGGTTCGAGTATACTCGGATCCCCGACCTGTCAGGACGATTGCTCAACGCCTGCGATGGAGGATGCTTCTTGAGCTTTCGCAGAGTGCGCTGTGTGCGCGGGATCTCGCAAGAAAGCTCAACACGAGTGAACAGGTTGTGTGCTACCATATGAGGAGACTTGAGCGGGCTCGTCTGATTCGGCTTGAAAGAACCGAGAAGCGGAGGGGGGCAGTGGCCCGATACTACGTGTCGAGTGTCAAGGGGATCTCGCTGGTTCCCGATACAATCAGGAAAGGTGCTCGGAAGCTTGAGACAGAGCCGATATCCCTTGAGCGCAGTGCCATGATCCTTGATCCTTTTATGTCTGAGGGAGGTGCCAATCTCACGGTTGTGGTTGGCAGTCCGGCTGAGCATGGCGAGCATCGGGCAAGGGCGAGAGATGGTCATTACGCTGCCAACCTCACGCTCTTCCTTGGCTCGTTGCTTCCAGTCACAAGGGGATTTGTTGTCAGGCTGGATACTGAGATGAACGAGCATCGAATTGAAGGAAACCTCATCGTTGTTGGCGGGCCAAGGGTCAACACTGTCGCCGCTAGGTTCAACAGCCAGCTTCCGATCCGATTCAGCCTTACTGGCACAAGCACTATGATCTCGACTATCTCGGGAAAGAGCTACAATGGCGATGAGGAGGGGCTGATCTGCTTCATGGACAATCCCGTCAATGTCAAAAGCAAGGTATTGATGCTGGCTGGCAACACTCATCTCGGCACTGCTGCTTCTGTCATTGGATTCGTCAAGTATACTGAACGCGTTGCAGAAGGCAACTCATCGTCCAAAGAAAGAATTGCCAGAGTCGTAAAAGGCCTTGACCTTGACAGCGATGGGTTGATTGATGACGTCGAGTTCTTGGAGTGACTCATTGTATCGCTAGGAAGGCGTTCCACGCACTTAAACCCTATTTCTTCGCTAACTTCTCTCTGAGTATTTCTGCCACAAGTTCCGGGTCGGCTCTTCCCCTTACCTCTCCCATCACGATGCCCATCAACCTTCCTTCAGCTCGTTCACCTAA
This sequence comes from uncultured Candidatus Bathyarchaeia archaeon, assembly GCA_964521355.1. Taxonomy (GTDB): domain Archaea; phylum Thermoproteota; class Bathyarchaeia; order 40CM-2-53-6; family JALHTG01; genus JALHTG01. The sequence continues at coordinate 16,600 of CAZFRJ010000005.1, forward strand.
CTCTGTGACCCAAGAGAGGTTCTGCTTGATCTTGCCTTGAATTAGCTGCTCCAGTTCATTTTTCGAAAGCATCGCCAGTCCGAGTTGCCTGACTACGTCATGGGGGTTGGACTGGGGATTCTTTGAGAGCCATGCCAATACGTCCTGAACAGACTCCTTTGCGGTTACCCTCTGTGAGGCCAATCGAAAGGTTTCGATGAAGTGATCGTCAGATAGATTGCCTACTGGGAGGCCTTCTCTTTCCAGACTCTTGATCGACTCGGTGAGTATTGTTGCAACGAATGACGCTGCTAAGGTAGTCTCTGCCATAATCTTTGAGAACAGCTCAAGGTACTCTGAGTTCACGAGCTGATCCGCAAGCTTCTTGTTGAGTCCATGCTGAGACATCAGTTGTTTCGTGAGAACATCAGGCATTAGTGGCAGGTTCTTCCTCACGGCCTCAATCCAGTCCGATCCTACAACAACAGGCGGGATGTCAGTTTCAGGATACATTCTTGCTGCGCCCGGCCTTGGACGCATGTATGACGTAGTGCCGTCCTCATTTGCTGCGCGAGTCTCTTCGGGAACACCTCTCAATGCTTCTTGAACTCTTTCCACCACTGCCCTGAGAGCATCTTCGCATTTCCTTTGGTCGTCTGCAACGATCACTACTGCGTCTTCTTCTCGGCAACTCAGTCTCTTCCGGAGCACCAACAGTTCTGCTTCCGATATTCCGTAGGCTGGAAGCTCGTCGCTGTGGAATATTCCGCCAACTCCGCCCCAGAAGCGGGCCCTGTAGGCAAGTTCTGTTCCCAGACGTACGCCTGGTTCAAGCTCGGTTTTCAGTAGTCCGGAGAACTTCGGCAATCGTATGGCAAGGGCGACGCCTCCCTTCGTTAGGGCCTCTTTGATCACCCGGCATTGAGTATCTTTGAAGAGGACCGTAACGTCATGGAACTCTTGAGTGAGCTGGCTCTCGGCTAAGCCCCTAGAGTTGAGTTCCTTGCTGATTCGGATGAGGGCGAGCTGCCTGTTGACCTCGTTCTCAACGACTTTCGAGATCAGTTCGAGTTTCTGTACACCTTTTATCTCTGTGAGCGCTCCGTTCTGTATCGATATGTTGAGATCTTGTCTTATGGTTCCTAGGCCGCGTTTGACTTTCTTTGTTGCTCTGAGGACTCTGCCGATACCTAGCGCAACCTGCTGAGCTTGATGAGGCGTATTCATCACAGGCCCCGTAGTCACTTCTATCAAAGGGATTCCTAGCCTGTCCAAACGAAACCGAGTCACGAGCCCCTCTTCGCCAGTCTTCCGAGCAGCATCCTCCTCCAACGAGATCTGAGTGATCGGAATAGTGGTCTGATCAACATCCATCGAACCGCCCAGAGCAACGATGCAGGTTCTCTGGAAGCCGGCAGTGTTCGACCCGTCAATCACGATCTTCCGCATGACCTGTATCTCGTCAACAGGGGTCGATTTCAGAAGCGAGGCAACAGTGATTGCCACGGTTACGGCCTCTTGGTTCAGTTCATGGGGGGGTTCCTCGTCGATCTCCACGAGGCATGAGGTTTCGTCGTCTAGCTCATACAGGATCATCCGTCCACGTTGAAACTCGAAAAGTGCTGCAGGGTCCACCTGCCCTAGTTCACTTTGAGTTGGCCTCAGTCTTCTAAGAACAGTCTTGGTAGGTTCACTAGTAGAAAGCCTAGTTGGACAACTGCAGAACATCTTCGTTTGTGTATCTAGCTGCTGGTGAACTTCGAGACCAACTTTGAGACCGATCTCTTGATAGTTGACGTCAGTCAACCAACTTCAGCTCTGAAGAAGTCTTCTTGAGGAGAACTCTCCCGCCATGTTTGTTAACATCATCTCTCTGGCTTTGGCTATATCGCTTGTCTGGCCAAGAACCCACATCATCTTCACGTATGCGGTTTCAGATATCATGTCTCCGAGCGGGATGACACCCATGGCGAGTAGATCCCTGCCCGTCTCGTAGACATTCATGTCTACGGCGCCCCAGATGCATTGAGATGTCATACATACCAGCATGTCTGCGTCCAACGCTTTCTTCAGAGGCCCGTAGCAGACTTTGCCCACATGCCCCAACCCTGTTCCTTCCAGAACAACTCCCCGGTATCCTTTCTCTCGATGCCAGTCTATGACTGCGGGGTTGAAGTTGGGATGGAACTTCAATAGGGCTACCTTGTCCTCGAATTCGGCCATGACCTTCACGCTCCTTGACCGGTCGCGCGTCTGAATGGCTTCTGAGAAGACTTCCAGCTCAAGATTCCTCAGATTGAGCCGTCCCAGAGGTTCGGGGTCCATTGTCTTGAAGGCGTCCCTTGCGCTTGTGTGACACTTTCTTACCCTCGTTCCGCGATGGATAGTGACGTACTCATCTGACCCTGCTTGGTGCATTGCCACTACGACTTCGGCGAATGGCGCTCGTGCGCCTATTGCCGTAGCGGCTATCAGGTTGGAGGCGGCATCCGAGCTTGGTCGATCTGACGATCGTTGAGCGCCAACGAAGATCACGGGAGATGAAAGGTCTTTGAAGACGAAGCTCAAGGCGGCTGCCGTGTACCCCATTGTGTCCGTTCCATGAGAGAAGACTACTCCTTCGGCGCCGTTCTTGATCTCTGTAAGTGTGGTATGAGCCATTTTTTTCCAGTGACTTGGGCCAATGTTCTCGCTGAACTCGCTGCAGAGGATCTTTGCGTCGATTCTCGCTATCTGTGAGATCTCAGGAACGAAGCAGTGAAGGTCTTCCGCTGTCAGGGCAGGTTGTACGGCCCCGGTTCTGTAATCGACTCGGCTCGCTATCGTCCCTCCTGTGCTTATGATTGATACTTTGGGAAGCTCTGGCCGCTCCTTGGGAGGCGGCGGCGAGGTGAACTGGGGTTTCTCGCCTTTGCTTATGAATTG
>CAZFRJ010000006.1:0-18084 GCA_964521355.1 uncultured Candidatus Bathyarchaeia archaeon
AATTTAAACCCGACTTTGCAGTAGTCACGAGCCCGAACGCATCTCTCCCAGGTCCAACCAAGGCTCGAGAGACCTTGAAGAACGCTGGGGTTCCAACGGTAGTTGTATCAGACAACCCAGCAAAGAAAGCCGTTAAGCAGATGGAGGAGGCTGGGTTCGGATACATAATCGTTGAGGCCGACGCTATGATCGGAGCTCGGAGAGAATTCCTCGACCCAATCGAAATGGCGCTGTTCAACGTTGACATAATGAGAGTTCTAGCTGCTACAGGAGCCTTCAGCATCCTCTACAATGAGCTGGATAAGATCATCGAAGCGACGAAACGAGGGGAATCGCCTCAACTCCCGAGAGTCACGATCGATAGGGAGAGAGCTTTGGCCTCTGCTGGCTACCAAAACCCCTACGCGAGAGCAAAAGCTTACGCTGCATATGAAATGGCAAGAAGAGTCGCAGATCTGACGGTTGAGGGTTGCTTCATCGTGAAGGAATGGGAAAGATACACGCAGATAGTCGCTGCTGCTCATGAGATGATGAGATCTGCAGCGAGAATGGCGGATGAAGCGAGAGAAATTGAGAAAGGACCTGATCAAATACTTAGAACGCCACACTACGACGATGGAACTATTTTAACTAAGAGGAAGTTGATCGAGAAGCCGAAGAAGCCAAGTGAAACCTGAAAACACACGCTCTTCCATAGACAGCTACGTCAAAGGCCAACGTAGAAGCTTGCTTTTCTTCAAAGTGGAAAGCACCGGCACGCCGACAATGGCTGCAATTGCCACAGTATATGCTGCTTCAATTGGAGTCTGAAAAGCTCCTAGAATAAAGATAGCAGGTAGCGCCTCGACCGTCAAGCCGTACACCTGGTAAAGCCCGCAGACAGTCAAAAGGAAAACTCTAACAAACGTGTCCAACTCAACGCAAATGAACGCTGTAAACGCCACTGCCAGCATCATCATCTTCGCATTCAAAGGATTCTCCCAGTACCTACGGACAACGATGATACCTGGAACAACAGCTATCAACGCTAGATAGATGTCCCAAAGCGTCCAAAGTGGAACAACCCTCGCCAAAGGATGTATAAGAAAAATTGCCAAGAGAGCAACATATGCAACAAGAACATACACCCCCTTCTTCTTGAACATTAAACCTGCACCGAGAGCACCAATAGCCTCGCCCACACCGAAAAGATTCTCAACGAAAATAACGTCAGGCTTAACCACACGGCCTACAATAGACCCCAACAAACCAGCTAAAAAGCCTCCAGCAGGTCCAGCTATTATCCCTTCAAGCGGCTCCATAAGAATGCTCATAGTCCGCCAAGGTCCCGGAATAAAACGGAGAATAACATGCAATGCAACTAGTGCAGCTACCAAGGCCACGTAAGAAGACTTCTTCACATCCTTAAAGGCCAATCGTGTTTCTTGCATGCTACAGACTAACGAAGTTTCTTTTATAACTATTATGCACCCAGTTCGACTATTCTCCAGAATGTTCACTAGAAACTATCGCTTTGGTTTCCAGCTGAACGCCTATTGAAAGTTTTATATCAAATCTAAAGTTACTACAGAGACAAGAATCTAAGCACCGGTGTGCAGCACATATAGAGGACGTTAAAGAAATGAAATTCATCCTACTGACAGGAAGAACATTGGGCCAAGGTAGATCCAAGGAGATCGGCAAGCTCTCAGACGAATACGCCAAGAACGTTGGGATATGTGAGTTTGACCCTGAAGACTTGAAGAGCCTACAGATCTCCCCAGGACAGAACGTCCGCGTGACTACGAGGCACGGAACGGTGGTAGTCAAGGCTGCTCTCACGACACAACCGCCTCACAGAGGCTTGATCTTCATGCCTTACGGACTTTGGACCAGCATGATCTGCGACCCTGAGACACATCAAACTGGGATGCCCTCTCTGAAGGGAATAGAAGCAGAAGTGACGCCGGCTCCACAAGAAAAAGTTCTGACGGTAAGAGAACTGGTCACCTACATCTCTGGAGGAAAATGAGGCTTTGGTCGAGAAGACTATTCAAGATGTGGTCTGCACCTTCTGCGGCTGTTGTTGCGATAATCTTGAAGCGAAGGTCGAAGATGGGAGAATAGTCAGCTTAAGGAATGGCTGCGCCATTTCCATGAGCAAGTTACTAAACTATAATCGAGAGCGCATCCTTGCTCCTGTGCAAAGGAACAACGGTGAGTTCAAAGAGATAAAGTTCGAGGATGCTGTAGAGAAGACAGCTTCAATTCTCGCCAATGCGAAGTACCCGATTCTCTACGGATGGAGTCTTACGAGCTGCGAAGCAATGGAGATAGGTGTTGAACTTGCTGAACTCGTTGGCGGCGTAATCGATAACACTACAACCACTTGCCACGGTCCTTCGATACTTGGCGTTCATGATATTGGCGAATCAACCTGTACCTTAGGTGAAGTTAGACATCGAGCGGACCTAGTAGTATACTGGGGGTGCAATCCAGTACATGCACACCCACTACACATGTCGCGTTATTCTGTACAGTCCAAAGGCAGATTTAGGAAAGGACGGGGAGACCGAAAGTTGATCGTTGTGGATGTACGGAAGACCGATACCGCAAAGCAGGCAGACCATTTCATCCAAGTAGCGCCCAATCAAGACTACGAGTTACTATGCGCACTTCGGGCAGCTGTAAGCATGGGCGAACTGGAAGAAGATTTCATCGCAGGAGTTCCTGCGGAAAAAGTGGAGGAGATTGCAGATCTTATGATAAACTGCGAGTTCGGCATAATCTTCTATGGCTTAGGATTGACTATGTCAGCAGGTAAAAGTAGGAACATTGATGCCGCGCTCTCACTAGTAAAAGAATTGAATAATAGAACGAAGTTTCTCATAATGCCGATGCGCGGACACTTCAATGTCACCGGAGCAAACCAAGTAACGGCATGGCAGACGGGCTATCCATTCGCGGTCGATTTCAGTAAAGGATATCCAAGGTACAATCCTGGAGACACATCCGCAGTAGATATACTGACTCGAGAGGAATGCGACGCAGCCCTAGTCGTTGCATCCGACCCAATATCCAACTTTCCGGTTGCAGCCTCGAAACACCTATCGAGAGTTCCTCTTGTCACGATAGATCCTCACATCACCCCTACGACCCTCACTTCAGATATAGTGATCCCCTCATCTTTCGTAGGAATAGAAACCGCTGGCACTGTCTACAGAATGGATGGCGTCCCTCTACTTACGCGAAAATTAGTCGAACCTCCTATAGGAGTGAAGTCAGATGAGGAGATCCTTAGTGCGATTTTGAGGAGAACGAGGGAGCTGAAGGAGGTAGCGTGATTGGTGACCGAGCTTCTGATAAGAAACGGAACTGTCTTCGACCCTTTGAATCGCATTCGCGGCGAAAAGATGGATCTAGCGGTAAGAGACGGAAGAATCGCAGAGAGCGTCAGTTCAAAAGCGAAGATCATCGACGCATCAGGAATGGTCGTGATGCCGGGAGGAGTGGATATACACTCACATATAGCAGGTTCTAAAGTCAATTCGGGAAGGATTCTCAGGCCAGAAGATCACGAGAAAGATGTTGAAGAGAGAACATCTATCACAAGGGCAGGAGTAGGCTACTCCATACCATCAACGTTCACTACGGGATATCGATATTCAAGAATGGGATACACAACAGTATTCGAACCAGCAACCCCGCCGTTAAAGACTAGACATACCCATGAGGAACTGGATCAGATACCGATAATCGATAAAGCTTGCTTCCCACTCTTCGGGAACAACTGGTTCGTAATGGAATACTTGAAGGAGGGAAAGCTCGAAGAATGCGCGGCCTACATCGCATGGATGCTCAATGCGACTAAGGGATATGCGATAAAGATAGTTGATCCTGGTGGAGTGGAAGCTTGGGGATGGGGCAGGTATCTAAAGAGGCTTGACGAGGAGGTCCCTCACTTTGCTATTACTCCAAGAGAAATACTTCGCGGATTGTGCAAGATCAACAAGATGCTCGGCATGCCTCATGCAATTCATGTTCACACTAACAATCTGGGAAACCCTGGAAACTACTTGACGACGATTGAAACAATGGATTGCGTCGCAGACCTAGCGGGTGGCGGAAAACCAATAATTCACATAACCCATGTACAGTTCTGTGGGTTTACCGGAAACTCCTGGCTGAACGTAGGCTCAGGAGCACCAGAGATAGCTGAGTACGTCAACAAACATGATCATGTCACAGTCGATCCAGGCCAAGTCGTCTTCGGAGATACAACGACGATGACCGCCGACGGACCATTCCAGTTCCTACTCCATAAGCTCTCAGGTAACAAATGGGTCAATGTCGATGTTGAAGGCGAGACTGGAGCAGGAATAGTCCCATTCCGCTATAGGAGAAGCAACTACGTTAACGCCGTGCAATGGGGCATCGGCTTGGAGCTGATGCTTCTAGTCAAGGATCCGTGGAAGATCTACCTTACAACAGACCATCCGAATGCAGGACCGTTCACTTCTTACCCGAAGGTCATAACCTGGCTGATGAGTAAGGATGCACGAGGAAGAGTTTTGGCAAGAATCAACAAGAACGCAAGGCGTCGCTTAGATCTGCCAGGAATCGACCGTGAATATACATTCGAAGAGATCGCGATCGTAACAAGAGCAGGTACTTCAAAGTCTCTTGGTCTCAAGAAGAAAGGACATCTAGGTGTCGGTGCAGACGCGGATATCGCTGTTTACAGCATCGACGTAAGCAATATTGATCCTTCGAGAGACTACGAGCTTGTTAGAAAAGCTCTTGCGAATGCTGCGTACACGATCAAGAATGGCGAAATAGTTGTAAGAGAAGGCGAAATAGTAGCGACGCCGACTGGAACAACCTACTGGGTGGATCCGAAAGTTTCCAATGACCTAATGCAACAAACGACTGCGTCGCTCTCAGCGAAGTTCGAAGAGTACTACACAGTTCGAATGGCCAACTATCCGGTTGAAGAGAACTATCTTGAATCACCAACAAGGATCGAAGCTGTTGCGGAGGTCTAACGAGTGAGAGAGATCATCCTGACTGTCAAAAGGACTTTGAATGTTCCAGTCGAATGTTTAGAGATCTCTCCAAATTCCTTCGCCGGAAAAGGCCTTGAGCAGATTCGGGCTATGGAAGTCTGGGAGGGAAATCGAAGGAGTAGACTTGAAGATGTCTTCGAAGTGAAGGAAGAAGGCGGCAATCCTTCTGACGAGCTCACTGTAAGAATAGTCGGCGACGCTAGCAGGATCAGAAAGATCGGGTGTAGTATGACGGAAGGCTCAATAGCGATTGAAGGAAACGCCGGAATGTACTTGGGCGAACAGATGTCTGCAGGATCGATAACTGTAAGCGGTGATGTGGGTGCATGGCTCGGCTCAAGGATGAAGGGTGGAGCGATTGAAGTTAAGGGAACCGCTGGAGACTTCGTCGGGTCATCCTACAGAGGAAGCACGAAAGGAATGAAGGCGGGAACCATAATCGTTCATGGCAACGCTGGGACTGAGGTAGGATGTTGGATGAGAAATGGAACGATCAGAATCAAGGGGAGCAGCGGTATGTTTCCAGGAATGCACATGAACAATGGAACAATCTATATCGAGAAGGACTGTGCTGGGAGAGCGGGAGCTCAAATGACTGGCGGAAGAGTCATAGTCGGGGGATACGTGCCCGCCATTCTTCCAAGCTTCAACATAGAAGAGGTTAGAGAGAGAGTCAAAGTCGGTGAAGAGAAGATACCTGGGCCATTCTACGTCTTCACAGGCGATCTAAATGAGAATGGGAATGGAAAACTATTCATTAACGTGGCCAAGAATCCTCACCTTAAATGGTGTGAAGAATACTTGGGGTAAGGAGGAAAAGGAAAGTTGCCAGTCAGCGTAAACAAGAAAGCCATGAAGCTTGTCCAAGAGGCTATGTCGAGACCCGAGGACTTTGGATTATCGATATTCAGGGATTCCAGCGGCGCTACGATAATTGATGCTGGAATAAAAGCTTCAGGTGGCTATTCAGCAGGGAGATTGGTTACTGAAATCTGTATGGGCAATCTAGGCAAAGCCAGCATCACTTACATGGATTATGAAGGACTTAGATTGCCATCGATCTTCGTGGACACAGACTACCCAGCCATATCTACGCTTGGAGCGCAGTTCGCCGGGTGGCGAATTAAGACTGAGAAATACTTCGCGATGGGTTCAGGTCCAGCTCGAGCGCTTTCACTTAAACCGAAGGAACTCTACCAGAAGATAGCGTATGAGGATGAGTCTGACGAGGCGGTGCTTGTTCTCGAAACCGACTCTTATCCGCCGCTTGAAGCGCTCGAGTATATCGCCAAGGAGTGTGAAGTACAGCTTCAGAACCTCTATATCCTCGTGGCCTCTACCTCCTCGCTTGCCGGTTCTGTGCAAATATCTGGAAGAATAGTTGAGGCTGGAATCCACAAGTTAACAGAGATAGGCTTCGATCCAAAGAGAATTCTATACGGGTGCGGGTGCGCTCCAATCGCGCCGATCCATCCGAAGTCTGCGAGGGCGATGGGAAGGACGAATGATGCGTTGTACTATGGAGGCTTCACATACTACACGGTTGACTTTGAGGACGACCTGAAGTTAAAGGAAATTGTGGCGAAAGCTCCGTCTTCGACCGCCAAAGATTATGGAAAACCCTTCTATGAGATATTCAAGGCGGCGAACTTTGACTTTTACCAGATAGATCCTGGGCTATTCGCGCCAGCCGTATTCGCTGTGAACAACATCAAGACTGGGACTACGTGTACAGTAGGCAAGATGAATCTTACAGTACTGAAACAAAGTATGGGGTTGATTTAGAGCTAAGCTAATATCAATGAACATAACTCTGTTGAGTACCCCTTCAGGCGAGATCTGTGAGTACCCTAGTCGCGAAGCAGAAGCATATACTCTTTTTTGACCCTACCAGATGCACAGGCTGCCGGAGCTGTGAAGTAGCCTGTTCATTCAAACATTATTCGGTTTGCGACTATGCCAAGTCCCATATCAGACACTTCTTTGATCTCTCCACAGGCAATTTCGAGGCGGCCTATTGCCAGCATTGTGAAGATCCGCTCTGCGAAGCGGCTTGCCCGGCAGAAGCCATAAGAAAAGACTCGACGACAGGCATAGTGAAGATCAATCCTTTGAAATGTATTGGTTGCCAAGCTTGCAACTTTGCTTGTCCCCTTTCCGTTCCTTGGTTCGACTCCGAGAGAAGGGTTTCCGCGAAATGCGACTTATGCGATGGCGATCCAGAATGTGTGAAATTCTGCTCGACAAGAGCATTGCGCTACACGGGTCGAGATGAAGCGAGGAGACTGATGATGGATGTTTACAATCGACCGGTGGAAGAGCGTTGACTCCGGAGATATTGATCTCAGCAATGCTTCTGCCGATGATAGGATCGTTCGTTGTTGTTCTATTGACCAAAGCATCCTATCGAATTAGAGCTATTTTCTCGTTAACCATCGCGGCCATCACATTCTGCCTTCTCCTCTCAGTAGCCTCAACGGTTTGGGCAACAGGGACTCTCATCGTCAGAACTGATTGGATGTCAGAGCTCGGCATCGGTCTAATTCTATATGCGGATCCTTTGGCGATATTCTTCGCTCTGATCGCCTCGTTCTTCGGAGTGATAGCTCTACTGTATTCCCTCAGAGACATGATGCATGAAGCGGGAACAACAAGGTACTATGCGTTGATGTTGCTCTTCTTGTCCTCGATGATCGGTCTTGTCATAGCTGGAAACTTCTTAGTCTTGTATGCATTTTGGGAACTAGTAGGCTTGTGCTCGTACAGTCTAATAGGATTCTACAAGGAAAAGCGAGAGAGCAACAGGGCCTCATTCAAGGCACTGTTCATTACTCGAACTCTTGGTATATGTTTGCTGCTTGGCGCCGTAATCCTCTTCATGCTCACCGGAAGCTTCGATATCCCCGTTGTTTTCCAGAAGCTTCAAGCCGCCGGGTCCAGTAGCTTGGTAACACTTTCACTAGCTCTCTTCATCTTGGCCTCGATGGCGAAATCGGTACAGGTTCCTCTTCACACTTGGCTGCCGGATGCGACAGTCGCACCTTCCGCGGTGACCTCGTTTCTTCATGCAGCAGCAATGGTCAAGGCAGGGGTCTACTTGATTTCACGCATCTACCCGATCACTCAGGTGATTGAGACAGGGCTATACCTGAGCTTTTTTGTGGCGACGATCGGCACAATAACGCTGACCCTGTGTACGATGGCAGCATGGGTTCAATATGATGTGAAGAGAGTGCTCGCCTTCTCCACAGCTAGCCAAATCGGCTACATGTTTTTAGGTATAGGTACTGGAACAGGTTTCGGGGTTGTAGGAGCGCTCTTTCACTGCCTTAATCATGCGGTATTCAAGGGTCTGCTTTTTCTTTGCGCTGGATGCCTGATCTATGCGACTGGAACCAAGAATCTTGACGAGATGGGTGGACTGGCCAGAAGAATGCCTGCAACAGCCGCTGCTATGGTTATTGGGGCTCTTTCGGTAGTTGGGGTTCCTCCGTTCAACGGATTCGCCAGTAAATTGATGATCTACGAAGCTGCATTGGGGCGAGGAATGGACATTGGAGGCGCTCTCGGAGCTGGATACGCGGTGTATTGCGCTCTCGCCCTATTCGCAAGTGCGGTGACGCTCGCCTACTTCATGAAGATGATTAGTTCAGCTTTCTTCGGTAGAACCCCGAAGAACTTGCAGAATGTCAAAGAGGTTCCCCGTTCCATGCAGATTCCTCTAGTGGTTCTCTCAGCTCTGTGCTTGGTTTTCGGCGTATACCCACAAGGGGCATTGAGCCTACTTGTCAATCCGGGAGTATCAGCTATTACGGGACAGTTGTTATCTGAATTGAACAGTGCTATAACGAGTTTGGGCTATCGAACCGGAATCGGATTCTATGAGGCATCGGGATTGACTTTGATGATCTTAGCATGCCTCTTAGCCGGTCTATTGATCTACAGGGTCACCGCGAAACCGAGACCGTCTGAGTTTGCAAAGGACAAGTATGAAGTGTTCACAGGGGGCGAACTAGAAGCACCCTACCTTGACGTAGAAAGAACTAGAGTAGAATCCAAAACGTTCACATACGCTCCTGAAAGGACTCTCGGAGGACTATACAACATTATGTGGCTCGGCGGATTAGATCTGCTGTATTACGGTCTCGCGGGGAGAGTGCAGAAGCTATGTGACAAGCTTAGCGCACGCATTACTACTCGTCTGGGCATAGTGCTTGGCGCCGTTGTGGTTTCAGGATCTGGTTTCATCAATCCCTCCTATCCAGGGGCATTGCTGATGATTCTTGGAACGATCACAGCTCTGTCTCAAAGGAATGCGAAGCGTTTACTGATTTGCGCCTCTGTCACTCAAATTGGATGGATTGCGTTGGAGATCGGTTTTGGATCTCCAAAGGGAATCAGTGAGGGCCTTTTCCACCTCTTGAACTACGCTGTTTTCGGCCTACTTCTCGCTCTCTCAACGTGGCTAGTTATGCGGAAAGCGGGAACAAGTGATATCTTGAATCTCGGGGGCCTATCGAGCAGAATGCCGATCGCTGCTCTAGCGTTCATAATCGGTGGACTCTCCATGTCAGGAGTTCCTCCCTTCGGCGGGTGGCTGAATGAGTTCTACTTCATCAGGTCTACTCTTGAAAGCGGTCGTGTCGAGTTGACTGTGATCGGGGTTGCGGTTAGCGTCCTGACTCTGGCGTACGTCCTTAGGACATTCAACGAGGTTTTCCTTGGTGAGCTCCCAGAAAGGTTTAGAGAATTGAAAGGTGTTTCATCAGCCGAGATAGCTTCGATGGTGATCCTCATTCTCATATCGATTTTGATAGGCATTGCACCTCAGTCTTTCATGTTACCTATAGCAGAACTTGCAGGTCTTGTCCACCCGTAGGAATGAAAAAGAAATGAACAATGAAATTACTGCGAAACTGAAGGAACACCTTAAGGAAGCCTTCATCGAAGCAGTTGCTCCTCGCGAGAGGAGATTGACAGTCGAAGTGTCTAGGGAAGGCGTATTGCAAGCTGCAGAGTATCTCTGCAGAGAATACGACGCTAGACTTGTAACGATTTCAGCGACCGACCTAGGGTTAGATATCCAGCTACTCTACCATTTCAGCATCCCGAAACTGTTAATCAATTTGAAGACAATTGTCCCTAAGGAAGACTTGAGAATAGTCTCCTTGACTCCAAGTATCTTCGGAGCAAATTGGATAGAACGGGAAATCCATGATCTCTTTGGAGTTGAGTTTGAAGGTCATCCTGACCCTCGAAGGCTTATACTATCTTATGAATGGCCAAAGGATAACATGCCTCTGAAAGGCCCAAGGAAAGGTTTGGCCTCAGAGTTCCAAAAGCCTACGATGGAGAATCTGCTCTCAACGGGACAGATCTTCCCGATGTCTTTGATGGCGAAGAGACAACGTGTCAAGATGAAGATACCCGAGGTTCTGCCGACGACGATCGCCAACCCCGAAGCCTTGGATGAACTGCAAAAGGTCGTCAAAGGAGTCGGTTTCGACGGCAGAGTCGGATACGACTGGAAGACCAAGAAGATGAGGTACTAGAAGCGATGAAGCAGTATGTGATGCTCTGGGGTTGCACAGTTCAGACGCGCCTGCCAAGCATCGAAGCAGCAACGAGAAAGATGCTTGATGTGCTCGGCTTCAGTGTGCGAGATCTGGAGGGAGCTTCTTGTTGTCCTGAACCCTACACGTCAGCGTTGATCGGTAGGGAACTCTGGTACGCTCTTGCAGCTCGCAACATTTCACTCGCTGAGGCTCGAAAACTTGAGTTAATGACGATCTGCAATGGCTGCTACGATACACTTTTTGAAGTCAACGAAACTTTGAAGCAAGACGACTCCTTACGCGAGAGAATAAACTCAACCCTAATGAAAATCGGCAAAGAGTTCAAGGGATCTTCAGAGATAAGGCATATCGTGGAGGTGCTCGATGAAGACGTTGGGCTGGACCGGATCGCAGCCTCTGTAAAGAGACCTTTGTCGAATTTGAGAGTCGCTCTTCATCCCGGTTGCCATCTATACAGGTCGAAGACCGTGGAAGACTACGACCGAAAGCCGAAGATCTTCGAGAGCCTCGTCCGTCTTACAGGTGTGCAGCTCGTAAAGTACGGGCTTGAGAAGATGTGTTGCGGCTATCCCCAAAGGCAGGCTGATGAAGAAATGTCTCTCAAGACAACTCTTGCGACGAAACTTCAGAGAATACAGGAGAGCCAGGTTGACTGTCTCGTGGTAGTTTGCCCCGGGTGCTGTGTTCAGTTTGAATATGGGCAGATAGAGTTGAGACAGAGGTATAATCTTGATTTTGGAGTGCCTGTCTTGCATTTGGCCGAGTTGATAGCTGTTGCCTTGGGGGTGCCTGCCGGCGAGATAGGTTTGGAGACGCATCGCAGTCCAGTCAGCAAAATCACAGCCAGACTGGAGGGTAGATGATATGCCGGTAGCGCTTCCAATTGGACCCTATCACCCCGCCTTGAAGGAGAACACGTATTTCAGGCTTGAAGTAGAGGGAGAACGGATAGTAAACGCTGATTTGAAGATAGGTTATAACCATAGAGGAATAGAGTGGCTGGCCGCGAGGAGGACTTATCATCAAGACATATTCCTGTGCGAGCGTGTGTGCGGAATCTGTTCGAATGCCCATTCTACCTGCTTCTGCCAAACAGTGGAGGATCTCGCTCACATAGAGGTGCCTGACCGCGCCAAGTATCTCCGCGTAATAGTGGCAGAGCTCGAACGCCTACACAGCCACTTTCTGTGGTTCGGTGTCGCAATGCACGTCGTAGGGTTCGACACAGCTTTCATGCACATGTGGAAAGATCGCGAGATTATCATGAGGATGATAGAGTCGATCACTGGCAAACGCGTAAATCATGGATTCAATACGATCGGAGGAACGAGACGCGACTTCACACCGAGCATCCTCAAATCGATCGAGGATGGCATAAACAACATTGAGAGGGCTGCTGACAGAATTCGGAACACTGTCACAAGAGACAGACTTGTTAAGAAACGAGCTCTTGACATCGGCTACCTGAGCGTTGAAGACGCGAGAAGAATTAGCGTGGTAGGCCCTACTGCGAGAGCTTCAGCAATTGATGTCGACATAAGGAGAGACGACCCTTATGCGGCTTACTCTGAGTTGGATTGGAATGTAATCGTTCGAGATGAGGGGGACGCACTCGCAAGAGTTGTCGTGAGGCTTCTCGAAATCTACGAGTCGATACGGCTGATCAGACAAGCCTTAAAATCCTTGCCGAGCGGTCCTACATCAACTGACATTGGCCAGTTGGAGTTACCCGTTTCTGAAGCCTGCGATAGAGTTGAGGCTCCACGTGGAGAGCTCTTCTACTTCATGAAATCAAATGGCACGAATATTCCTGAGAGGGTGAAGATTAGAACCCCATCATATATGAACAATGCGGCCCTAACGACAATGCTGATCGGCAATTCGACGGCGGATGCGCCTCTGATAATAGCCAGCATAGATCCCTGTTACTCTTGTACAGACAGAGTTGCTATCGTTAGCGCAAAGAATGGCGAGATTACCTACGTGACGATGGAGGAACTCTCCAGGAAGAAGACACATTGACACCCAGCAATATGTCCAGCGTAGCTTTCTACATACTTCAACCCTTCTTCGGATTCATAGTCGGAGCCCTCTTCTACTGGGTCTTCAGAAAGGTTCGAGCTAGACTTCAAGCCAGGAGAGGACCTCCTTGGTATCAGACATTCGCTGACGTGACCAAACTACTATTTAAGGAGAGTATAACTCCTCTGATCGCCGACAAGACCATCTTCTTTCTTGCCCCACTGCTTGCATTCACGGGATATCTTGTGGTGTTGCTCCAACTGCCGATCGGCAATGTTTATCCGCCTTTCGCAGGGGACTTGATTGTTATCCTGATATTTCTGACTCTTCCTGGAGTCGCAGTTATTCTTGCGGGATCAGGTTCCGGTTCGCCTTACGGAGCCATAGGTTCGAGTAGAGAAACTGCCCTGCTCGTGGCAAGCGAGATACCCTTCATAATCTCAGCCCTCGTTACAGCGATCCAAGTCAAGTCCATGAACATCCTTAAAATCGTAGACGCGCAAAACCAATTCGGACCTATGGCGTTCCATTATCCACTCGCAACGGTCGCTTTCTTTATGTGCATGCTTCTCAAACTAGGTCGCAAGCCGTTTGATATTCCAGACGCAGAAGTTGAAATAATCGCAGGACCCTATACCGAGTATTCTGGTTCCTTGCTAGGCATATTCGAGATATCGAATGCCTTGAGATGGTTCGTTGTCCCAGCTCTTGCCGTTAACTTGTTTTTCGCAGGAGGCTTAGCCAACCTCTTCGTGTTTCTCATACTCTGTCTCATCGTAGTAGTCGTAATCTCATTCCTCGACGCCCAGAATTCTAGATATCGGATTGATCAAGCATTCACCTTTCTCTTAACTTGGGCGACGTTGTTAGCAGTGATCGACCTTGTGAGAGCCTCAACGGGGTGGGTGCAATGGTGAACAGGCAGACAATCACTGAGAGCATCCGCGGATTCATCAGTCCGAAGACGCTAGCGTACCCACGACAACCCTCCCTTCCTCCTGAGGGTTCTAGAGGAAAGCCTGAATTCGACGCTCAAAAATGTGTAGGTTGTGGAGCTTGCGCTCAAACGTGTCCAATGGGAGCGATAAACGTAACGGACGGACTTGAAAGATCTATCCGCGTCTGGTATGGAAAATGCAGTTTCTGTGGACGATGCCAAGATGTATGCCCGGAGGAGGCAATACGTTTAACGAGCGCCTATGAATTGGCTGTGTTCGACAAGAATAAGGCGACGGCCGATGTCGAAATTGATTTTGAGTCTTGTTCAAGCTGCGGGAAGAAATTCTTTCCAGCTCCGCAACTGGAGAGATCATTTGAAAGAATGAAACCGATTCTTGAAAAGCGCAACATTTCATACGAAGAGCTTCGTCTACTTGACAGAGTTTGCTCTTCATGCCGCGAGAGACCAGAAGAATTCTCGAAAAGGAAACTCTTTCTCCTAAACTTCGGGTGAAACCCATGCCGAAAGGAATAGTGTCTAAGCTTAGACAGAAATCCCCGTGGGTGATGCATGTCCCATGCGGTGGCTGCAACGGATGCGATATCGAAGTTGTGGCAGCTTTGACACCATTGTATGACCTTGAACGTTTTGGTACGTTGCAGAAAGGTTCACCTCGGCACGCGGACATTCTCGCAGTAACGGGACCGGTGACGGTTCAAGTGAAGGAGAGACTGAGGAGAGTGTACGCACTCGTTCCGAATCCCAAGATCGTCATGGCGATCGGGTCATGCGCAATCTCAGGTGAAGTTTTCGCAGATGGATACGCTTTTGCTGGTCCGCTTGATCAGATAATCCCAGTTGACGTATACGTCCCAGGATGCCCCCCAAGACCTGAAGCAATCATTCACGGCGTCGCGCAAGCTCTGACCAAACTCTAAGCGTCGGCCGCTTCCTGAAAAAGCATATACCTAGGGACCGAAGTATATACACACCAAGTGTCTGTCCATGGAAAACCGAAAGGTTGTAAAGCTCGGAAGATCAACCCTCGTTGTTTCACTGCCGAAATACTGGGTCAAACTTGCCGGACTTAACAGCGGGGACGTCGTATCCATTGTCTCGCAGAAAGATGGATCGCTAGCGCTTTATTCTAAGGATATTAGACAAGAGGACCAACGCGAAATAGTCCTTTACATAAACCCCGGAGAATCCGAGGGGATACTGACGAGGAAGATAGTCGCGTCTTATCTCAATGGATACTCGACCATCAGACTCTGCTCTACAAAGATGTTTACACTCGAACAACAACATGTGATTAGAGCAGTTAGCGGCAAAATCTACTTGAGAATAATTGAGGCTCACTCTCGTGAGGTTCTTCTTCAAAGTCTCACTGACTTGTCAAAGGTGCCTGTAGACAAGGGCTTACAGCGAACGCATTTCATAACGGCCTCGATGCTTCAGGATGCGTTGAAAGCGCTAGAAGAGAAGAACGCCGAACTCGCGAACATCGTATGCTCACTGGACGATGATGTGGACCAGTTTTCTATTCTTCTTCTTCGCCTAATCCGAAGTGCAGCGCTGAATTTGACGCTGGCAAACGTGATGGGACTTGAACCTATTGACTGCCTTGAGTATCAGATTGTGATCCATAGAATTGAACATGTCGCAGATCAGGCCGTGGTGATCGCCCGAAACATACCGTCGCTGAGCGACAGGGCTGTGTCAAAGTCCCTCTTGGAACTCATTTTGACGATAGGCTACGAGTCGTACAGAGTATACGACCAAGCTGTAAAGGCCTTCCTAAATCGCGACCTTGTATTAGCCAACGAGGTGATCGACCTTCAAGCCAAGATCAACGAGTTAGATCAAAAGGCGGCCAGGTTTCTCATCGCTGAGGAACGAAGCATAGATATCGCCTGCGCTGTAAGCAGCATCAGAGAAAGTATCAAGAGGATAGCTGAATTTGGAAAAGACATAGCGAAGACAGCGATAGATCGCGCAATGTATACGACTGAGAAAGATCAGTTGGAAGCTCAAGGAAAACCGATTGTAAAAATTCCCACGACAGAAAAGAAGTAGGTTAAGGAAGAGCAGAAACTCGTTCTAGAATACTGGATTTTCTCGACCTATGCTTTCCTCAAATTCTTTGAGCGTTATGTAGTCGTACATTTGGATCGAACAATTCTCAATGCATTTCATGTTGCATTTTCTTCGGTTCCTTCTCGTGTCCCCCTCGTATTTAGGGCAATGTTCTAGGAGGATCTTCTTGAGATCGAGCGAATTTAATCCGTGAAGATGTTCAACTTTCTCATTCGGGTGCTTGACAAAGACTTCGTATACGGGTTTCTCCCTAGTGCCATAGATCCTTACGGTTACGTATCCACACTTCGGCCCTATTCCGATAAGTTCTCTTAGCGTTGAACCAAGTATTTGCCTGTAGGCGCTTTCTCCCCATCCTTTCTTCTGAGAAGGTATACCACCTGTCGAGGTGTCCTCCACTCGCTCCATTTCTCACAGCTCCGCTATGAGAGTTCTGGGCAGTCAATATATATCTTGTCGAAATGTGTGCTAAACTGGCATATACCGCATAGCCGCCGTGCCACGCCGGACGAAGGGTATATGCAACATATATACGGCCTTGCGACGGCCAATTCCACTCGCAATAAGTATGGATGGCAAGTTTTACATACGTCAATTATTTATGTACAGCAACGAATTCAGCTTGGAAGTGAAAGAGGATGATCATAACAATCCAGAAACCTTTCGATAAGATACTTGAAATGACGAAGGGCTTCAACAAGCTATTTCTTGTTGGGTGCGAAATCTGCGCCACCGAATGCCAGACAGGAGGCGAAACAGAAGTAAAAGCGATGATCGAAAAACTCAAAGAAGCAGGAAAAACGGTCACCGGATACAGCGTCATCGAGTCTGTTTGTGATGAAAGACGAACAAGGCTTGAGTTGAAAAAGAATGAAGAAGCCATAGCGAAAGCGGATGCACTCTTAATAATGTCTTGTGGAACAGCTGTGCAGGTGACGACTGATCTTTCAAAAAAGATGTGCGTACCAGGATGCGACACGGAATTCATTGGAATGATTGAGAGAATCGGAAGGTTCTATGAAAGATGCAGGGCGTGTGGCGACTGCATACTATTCGAGACAGGAGGCATATGTCCAATCGCTAGATGCGGGAAAGGTATGTTGAACGGCCCGTGTGGAGGTCAATCCAAAGGCAAGTGTGAAGTAGGCGGATGGAAGAAAGATTGTGCCTGGGTTCTAATTTACAATAGGCTGAAAGAGCTAAACAAACTCGACGAATTTCGACGCTACCGACCGGCAAAGGACTACTCTCTGATCGCGTCAGCGAGGGAGGTTGTCTACAGATGACAATTGAAATATTCAGCGAGCTGATGAAAGAAATTAGTGAAGGAAGATTTGTCTTCACCGGCGAGATAGAACCTGTTAAGACAACCAATTTGCATGAAGTTCTGGAAACTGCTAAGATCTTGAAAGGACACGTTGTAGCTGCAAACGTCACCGATAACCCGACAGCGTTTGCATACATGAATGCTTTAGTGCCGTCGTATATGATTCAAAGAGAAGTCGGACTCGAAGCGGTATATCAGATGACCGTGAGAGATCGAAATAGACTGGCGCTGACATCGGATCTGCTGGCAGCGGCGGTCTTGGGAATAAAGAATGTTCTAGCGCTGTCTGGAGATCACACCACTGTTGGTGATGATCCGCGAGCAAAGCCCGTTTATGACTTGGACTCGGCCCAGCTAGTGGAACTAGTACGAAAGATGGTGGATCAAGGGGTCGATCTTAAAGGGAATAAGATAATCGATCCGCCGAAGTTTCACGTTGGCATCGCTGCCAACCCTAACGCTGATCCTCTTGAGCCTGAGATACTGAAGGTTGAAAGGAAAGTGAAGCTCGGGGCGGACTTTATTCAAACTCAGGCTGTTTACGATGTGGAGTTGGCAAAACGCTTCATGGACGGCGTGGCATACCTAGGCAAACCCGTCTTGATCGGGATCGCTCCTTTCAAGTCGATAGCGATGATGGAGTGGATGGTCAAGTTCGTACCTGGAATACTTGTTCCAGAGGAGATTCAAACGCGACTCAGAAAGGCGAAAGAAAGAGGCGGGAAGGAAGAGGTCTACAAAGAGAACATAGACATCTTTGGACAACTTGTACGTGAAATGAAGAAGGAGACTAAGGCACAAGGCATACATGTAATGACCATAGGGTTCGAATGGATTGTTCCGAAGATCATCGAGAGATCGGCCGTAGCCTAACCATTCTCTTCTTTTCTCTAGAGGGCATATGGATTAGAATTCCAAGGCCTCGTGATCCGAGGGAAATGCCTGTTCCATACTCTTAAGTATGAAACGTCTACTTCTTTTCAATAACCGACTTGAGAAATTCGCAGTAGCCCTTCGCATCCAGGAGATTCTTAATTTCGATCTCTAGGTTTGAAGGTTTTATCACTGCTACCCAGC